>JARIBR010000218.1 GCA_029258695.1 Quadrisphaera sp. | reverse complement strand
TGTCGGGCGCCACGCGCTTCGTCTACAGCGCCCTGGTGGGCCACCTCGGCGGTACCGTGGCCCTGGGGTTGGTCAGCTCCGAGCTGTTCGTGGCCCTGCTCGCCGTCCAGGCCGGTCCCAACGCGGCCGGGGCGGCGGCGGCGAAGTTCCTCGCCCACGCCGCCGGTCGCGCTGAGCGCGCAGGCCGAACGCCTGACCTGGGCCGGCTGTGGCGTCAGATCCTGACCTGGGCCGCGATCCTGACGCTGGTGTGCGCGGTCGCCGCTGGGGCGCTGACCACGCTGGTGCTCGGCCGCGCCCCGGCGCAGGGCGCCGTCGTGGCGGTGCTCGTGGTCTCGATGGGGGCGTACCTGACCACCCGGGGGGCGCGTTTCGCCGCGGGGGACTTCGCCGCCGCGGCCTGGGCCGAGGCCGCGGCCGCGGCCGTCTCCCTGGCGCTGCTGCTCGTCGTGCTCGCCGTCGGCAGCGTCTCCCTCGCGCTGGCCCCCCTGGCCGTGGGATACCTCCTCTACGTGGCACTGATGTGGCCTCGCCGCGCCTCGCCCGCGCGCCCGGACCGCGGCGCCGCGCGCAGCAGGTCGCCCGAGGGTGGGGGCGGGGTGGATCGGGTCGAGCTGCGCTCGTTCCTGCTCTGGGCGGTGCTCGGTGGCCTGGCCAGCGCCGGGCTGCTGCAGCTGTCCGTGGTCATCGCCGGCGCCGTCGACGCCCCCCTGCGCGTGGGCCACTACGCCGCCGCGGTGGCGGTGAGCACCCCGATGGCGCTGCTGGCCACCCCGCTGTTCCAGGTGCTGTTCTCCTCCCTGTCCCGCTCCGTCGGCGGCGCCGACAACGCGGCGGTGCGCGCTCGGACCGACACCGCCACCCGGGCGCTGGTGGTGGTCATGGTCGCCGTCGGCGGGGGCCTGGCGCTGGTCGCGCGCACCGCGGTGACCGTGATGGGCACCGACCTCGCCGCCGCCGTGCCCCTGGTGCACGTCGTCGCCCTCAGCGTGCTGGTCTCCACCCTCACGGTGCCGGCGGTGGCCAGCCTGACCAGCGCCCCCGGCGGGATCCGCGCGGTGGCCCTGACCAGCGCCACCGGCCTGAGCGTCGGGGTGGCCGTGATGGCAGCCACCGCCCCCACCTGGGGCCTGGGCGCCGGGGTCAGCGGGGTGGCCGCGGGCTACGCGGTGGGCACGGTGGTCACCAACGCCGCCCTGTGGCGCCAGGCCTGGCGGCGTCACCACCTCGCCTGGGGCGCCCTGAGCGTGAAGGTCCTGGTGGCCCTGGGGGTGCTGGTGGTCCTGGTCGCCCTGCCGTGGGCGGCCACGGTCGCCGGCGGGTGGGTGCTCGGTCTCGCCTTCGCCGCGGGCTGGCTGGCCCTGAACACCGGCCAGGTCAGGTCCCTGCTGCGCCTTCGGACGCCGGCGTCGCGGTGAGGGTGGCGTACAGCGCGCTCAGGCGGTCCACCGCGTCACGCACGTCGTGGTGGCGGCTCACCCACCCCGGTCCGTCCAAGCGCGCGGCCACACCCGGCGGGTCGCTCAGGGCTTGCTCGACGGCCTCGACCAGGCCCGCCACCAGCGCGGCGGTGTCCTTGCCGGGCGCGGCGCCCAGCGGTGGGCCCAGCACCGGGGGCGGGTCGATGGGGTACCAGTCGCCTCGCAGCGGGGCGACCACGGGCACGCCGATGCCCAGGGCCTCGACCTCGCTGGCCGCCAGCATCCCGCTGGCCTGCCCGATCACCACGCTGGCCGAGGCCAGCAGCTCCAGGTACCCCGCCCGAGGCCGGCGCGCGACCAGCTCGACCCCCGCCGCGGCGGCCTGGGCGGCGCCCGGCCCCCAGTCCAGACCGGCCAGGCGCACCGTGCCGGGCAGCGCCGCGCGCAGCGCCGCGGCCAGCGCCAGCTGCACCTGTGCGCCCTTGACCTCCTCCCAGCGCGAGGCGAAGACCACCAGCGGCGCCCGGTCGGGCGCCGGCGGGGCCCAGGGGGGCAGCAACGCCAGGTCCAACGGTTGGGGCACGTGCACCGCGTCAGGGCGAAGGGGCAGGACGTGCTCGGCCAGGTCCGGGGTGGAGTAGAGCACCGCCGCCGCGCGAGCCAGAGCGCGGCGGACCACCGCGGCCTGGGCCGGGTCGTACTGGTGGCTGCGCACGTCGGTGCCATGGGCGTGCAGCACGTAGCGGCGCGGCACCCACCCGGTGTGGCGCACCACCGTGGCGCCGTGGACGTGCAGCAGCGCCGCCGGCGCGGCGGCGGCCGCCAGCCGGCCCAGCCACAGCGCGCCGACCCCGGCCCGACCCAGGGGCCAGCGCATCACCGCCGCGCCGGGTCCCTTCGAGGCCAACGGCAGGTAGGACCAGCGCAGACCACGACCACGCGCCTCGGCCAGGAGCTGATGGGTCGTCGAGGCCGCGTCATTGATGTGCAGCACCCGAGGACCGGCTGGGATCACGGCGTCAGTGTGCCCCGCTGCGTGCGCTCGACGCGTGCTCACGGTCGGGTGAGCCGTCGTGCCCGCGCCCGCTGCCCGGCACCTGCCACCACGCCTGCACCTCCCGGCGGGCGGGCTCACGGCGCGCCCTGCGCGGGGCAGAGGTCACCACCGGGGACCCTGCGGCATGGACATGCTGGTTCGCCACCTGCCCTGCGGTGGTGGGGAACACCCTGGTGCACCGCGACGGCAACCACGTCGCGGCCACCTGAATCCGATGGCTCGCACCGATGGGGAGGGAAGCACGGATGAGGCACGGATGACGAGGGTCGACAGCGACAGGCGATCGACGCTGGTACAGCGCCCCGCCTCGGGACGCAGGTCGTCAGGTCACCACGCACACCATGAGCTCACCGTGCTGAGTGCCGCGGCTCCCGGGGTGGTGCTGGCCGTGGTGCTGACGGCGTGGAACTACTCGTCCAAGCCGCTGTGGCGCGATGAGTTCTACACGTGGGAGACCGCGCGCCGCTCTGTGCCGCAGATGGTGGCCCTGTTGCGGGACAACACCGACGTCGGCCTGGCCGGCTACTACGCAGCGATGCACGTCTGGTTGCTCGCCAGCACCTCGGTGTGGTGGCTGCGCTTGCCCGGAGCCGTGGCGACCGTGGTCGTCGTCGCCGCAGTCGCCCTGGTGGGTCGACGCGTGGGCGGGACCGCGGTGGGCGTGGTGGCCGGGCTGCTGGCGGCGGCGCTGCCCGCCGTGACGATCCACGCCCAAGAGGCGCGGCCGTACCCCCTGGTGCTGGCCGCGGTCTCGCTCACGGTGCTCGCGATGCTGCGGTACAGGGAGAGCCCGGGCCAAGGGCGCGCGTGGGCACTGGCTCTGGTGGCCGCGGTTCCCGGGTTCCTGCACCCGATCGTCGGGCTGCCCGTCGTCGTGGGCCTCTTCGCCGCCGCGCTGCTCAGGCCCGGTCGGGCTTCCCGGGCAGGGGTGGTGCTCACGTCGCTGCCCGCCGCCGTCGGTGGCGGCGCTCTGGTGCTCCTGGGCGCCCAGGCCGCGGCAGGCCAGGACTCCGCAGCGCGCCAGAGCCTGACGCAGCTGCTCGACCTCGCCTCGGTCCTGGTGGGCGCGTGGTGGCTGACCGCCCTGCTGTGGGCGGCGGCGGTGGTGGGGTTGGTCGCCGCGCACCGGGGCAGGTCCCGGCTCGAGGCTGCCGGCGCCTTCCCGGTCCTGCTCGGCGCTCTGGTGGCCCCGTTCGTCGTGGTGTGCGCCCTGGGGCTGGCCGGTTCGTTCTCCGAACCGCGCTATGTCTCCGCAGCCACCATCCCGCTGAGCGTCCTCGCCGCTGTCGGTCTGGTGGCAGCCTCCTCACGGCTGCCACGCGCCCTCAGCACGCTCGCTCTGGGTGCCACGACGCTGGGCGTGGTGCTCGCGCTGGTCGTCCCCGTGGTCTCGCTGCGCCAAGCGCCGTTCTTCGGCGACGACCCACGCTCGGGAACGCTGTCGCTGGCACGCCACCTGGAGCCCGGTGATGCCGTCGCGTTCAACGGGGGCACCGCGCGCGGTCTCACCGACCTGTACCTGCCTGCGGGCACGACGGTGGAGGACACGCTGCTGGTGCGCAGCCCCGTGGCGTCGAGCACGATCTGGGGGATCGATGCGCCCGAGGACGCCTGGCCTCGCCTCCTGGGCCCTCATCGACGGCTGTGGGTGGTGAGCATGTCCCGCTCGGGGTACCCGTGGAACGAAGACCCGAGGGTCGCCAGGCTGACCGCGGGCCGTTCGATGATGATGAAGGAGAGCTACGGGAACTGGCACCTCACCCTATGGGTGCAAGAACCTTGAGCTACCCCGCACGCCGGTCGGGTCTGCCCCCTCTTTCCTTGGCTCGCGGGGTGACCCGGGGCACTGCCGCACCCGGGGAGCCGTCCTCGCGCACCGGCAGCGTCACGGTGACGCTGCGGCTCGACGGCGATCGCTCGCCGCACGGCGCCTGCACGTCGACCGTCGCCCGGCACCTGGCACCTGGCCCAGCGGACGTGACCCAGCGCCGCGGGCCACGCGAGGTGCTCGAGACCTGGGTGCGACGCGGGGAGCTACCGGGTCGACCTGCACGTCGGTGCCGGCGGCGGGCTCGAGCCGAGGCGATGATGCACCTGCTCCCCGCGGCGCGGGGCAACCTTCTCGTGGCCGGCGGCGTCCCAGGGGCGGAGGTGATGCGTGGGCCAGCAGGTCGAGGACTTCACGCCGTGGGCGGAGCACGCTGCGCGGCGGCTGCTGCGCGCCGCCGTGGCGCTGTGCGGTGACCACCACGCCGCCGAGGACCTCGTGCAGGACGTCCTCGCGCGGGTCTACCTCGCCTGGGGGCGCGTCGACGACCCCGACGCCTACGCCCGCCGAGCCCTCGTCAACGCCTCCGCGTCCCGGTGGCGCTCGCGAGCACGGCGCCCCGAGGTGCCGCTCGACGAGCGGCTGCCGCTGGTCGACACCGGCCGGGGCACTGTCGCCGTCGACGACCGCCTCGCCGTGATCACCGCCCTGCAGCGGCTACCGGCCCGCCAGCGCGCCGTCGTGGTGCTCCGCCACCTCGGCGGCGCGACCGAGGCCGAGACCGCCCGGGCCATGGGCACCTCGGTGGGGACCGTGAAGAGCCAGACCTCGAAGGCGCTGGCGCGGCTGCGGACGCTGCTCGAGGACGACGACGTGCAGATCACGGGTGACGGGGCCGGGGCGCCGGTCGGCGACCGCGTCACGGACGGGCGGGTGGGCTGATGGACGAGACCTCGCTGGGGGCTGCGCTGCGCCGCGCGACCGACGACGTCGAGGTGCCGCGCGACCTCGTGCGCGGAGCCGAGCGGCTCGGGCGCGAGCGCAGGACCCGGCGGCGCCGCAACCTCGTGGCGGTGTCGGTCGCGGCCGTGGTGCTGGTCGGCGGCGTGGTCGTCGCGCTCGAGCCGGGCACCGGCCGAGGATCGAGCGCGTCCTCGGCCGCGGACGGTCGTGAGTCGGCCGGGTCCGCGTCCCCGCCGGCGGCCGGGCCGGACTCCCTGGCGGACCAGGCGCCGTCCGCCGCCGCGTCGGGCGAGGGGTGCGCCCCGGCGCTCGCGGTGGACGGGGCGCCGCGAGGCGGTGACGGCCCTCCCGTCGTGGTCCGCGCCGGCGACACCCTCGAGCTGGCCGGTGGGCCCCTTCCCTGCTCCGCCGCGCTCCCGGGCGCCGTCTGGTCGTTGACGCTGGTGCCCGACGGCGGCGCCGCGCCGCCGGAGGTCCTCGGGTCGGTCGTCCCGGCTCGCGACGGGTCCTTCTCCACCGAGGTCACCGTCCCCGCCGCCGCGCCGCCCGGGCCCGCGCGGGTGTCGATCACCGGGACCACTGCCGACGGCCGGCCGTGCGCTGACGATGCGGGGTGCCCGCCGCAGGGCTACGGCGCCGACCTCGAGGTGCTCGGGGCGCGGGGCTGAGGGCCGAGCCCTGCCGTCGGAGCCCTACCGTCGGGGCATGCCGACACCTCCTCCTGCCACCACCGCACTCGTCACCGGAGCCTCCTCGGGGATCGGACGGGCGGTCTCCGTCGGGCTCGCCGAGGCGGGCCTCGCCGTGGCCCTGCTCGGCCGCGACGAGGGGCGCCTCGCCGCGGTCGCGGAGGAGGTGCGGGCCGCCGGGGCGCGGTGCGTCACCGCCGTCGCCGAGACCACAGACGTCGACGCGCTGAGCGCCGCGGTGGGCGCCGTCACCGCGGAGCTGGGCCCGATCGACCTCCTCGTGGACTCCGCGGGCGTCATCGACGCCGCGGAGGTGCCGGTCTGGGAGGCGGACCCTGAGGACTGGCGCCGCGTCGTGGAGGTCGACCTCGTCGGGGCCTTCAACGTGGTGCGCGCCGTCGTCCCCGGCATGGTCGAGCGGGGCGGTGGGCGGGTGGTGCAGCTCAACTCCGGGTCGGGCGTGAAGTCCGCACCGATCAACTCCGCCTATCACGCCGCGAAGACGGGTCTCTGGCGGATCGGCGGCGCCCTGCACCTCGCCGGTCACGAGCACGGCCTGCGGGTGCTCGAGCTCGCGCCCGGCGTCGTGAAGTCCCCGATGACCCGCGCCATGCCGATGCACTCCGGCCGCACCGAGTGGACCGACCCGGCGGACGTCGTCGCGCTCGTCGTGGCGATGGCGCGCGGCGAGCTCGACGCGTGGTCCGGCCGCATGGTGCGCGCCGGCACCGACACCCCCGCGTCGCTCGCGGCGCGGGAGGCCGCCGGGCCGCTCGGCGACGCCCGCACCCTCGGGCTGCTGCCGTGGGGCGAGGACGACCCGCTGGGGTGAGACGGCGCGGCGAGCCGCCAGCAGGGTGCGTGCGTGCAGGGTTCAGCCGGCCGAGGAGACGAGGAAGGCACCGCCCCCGGGGGAGCACGGCTCGATCGACGCCTGCTCGTCCTCGGTGATCGCCGCCGGCTCGCCGCGCAGGGACAGCGACGAGCCCACGGGGTAGGTCTGCCCGTCGAGCACCACCGACGGACGCTGCGCGGCGTCCACGCTCGTCCCCTCGGGGAAGACCAGCAGCGTGGGGGCGGCGTCGCGGGTGGTCGCGGAGTAGCACGCCCCCTCAGCGATGATCAGCTTCCCGGTGAGCGTCTCTGAGCCGGCCGTACCGCCGTCCGGGGCGGAGCCGGCCACGACGATCCGCTTCTGCCGGTCGTCGCCGACCACGGAGAGCCCCAGGGCGCCGGGGGCGGGCGTCGACGTCGGCTCGGACGCGCCGTCGTCGTTCCCGCTGCTGCAGGCCGCGAGCGGGAGGGACAGCCCGCGCAGGACCAGGGGCAGCGCCGCTGCACGCCGGAGGACGGGGCCGGCCGGCCGGCGACGGCTGCTCACGAGTCCTGCCTGTCGCCCGCGCCGTCATCGTCGACCGAGACGATGACGCGGCCGCTGCTGCCGCCGCTGAGCAGCGACGCGAACGCCTCGGGGACGGCGTCGAACCCCTCGAAGACGGTGTGCAGGCTCGAGACCTTCCCCTCGCGCACCCACCCGCCCACCTGCTCCTCGAAGCGCCCCCGCAGGTCCTCGTGGGCGCTGACGGTGAACCCCCGCATCGTCAGCTCCTGGTAGATCATCGGGCGGAAGTTGCTCGGCCCTGAAGACCCGGAGGCCACCGAGCCGCAGATCACCACCCGTCCGCCGTGGTTGAGGACCTGGAGCGCGGCGGCGAGCTGCTCCCCGCCCACGTTGTCGTAGTAGAGGTCGATGCCGTCCGGCGCCGCGCCCCGCAGCAGGTCCAGCGCGTCGCCGTCGTGACGGTTGATCGCGGCGTCGGCGCCGAGCTCCTCGGTGAGGAGCGAGACCTTCTCGGCTGTCCCGGCCAGGCCGATGACGCGGGCTCCGACGGCCTTGGCGAACTGCACCGCGCAGCTGCCCACCCCGCCGGCGGCCGCGGAGACGTAGACGGTGTCGTCGGGCGAGACCTCGCCGACGTGCACCATGCCGGTCCACGCGGTGAAGCCCACGTGGCCGAGGACCGTCAGGGCGGACTCCAGGGAGGCGTCCCCGGCGGCGGCCGGCAGGGCGCGCAGCTCGTCGGCGTCGCACACGTCGGCGGTGCGCCACGGTGACCGGCGCACCGCCAGGTCACCCTCCGCCACGTCGTCGACGGCCGAGCGCAGCACCTCCGAGACGGCGTCGCTGGCCGGCACGTCGCCGACGCCGATGCCGGGGCCGTAGCTCGTGCCGCCTGCACCGAGGCGCCCGGCGAGCCCAGCGTTCAGCCCCAGGCGGCGCAGACCCACGACCACCTGGCCCGGGCCGGGGTCGGGGACCTCGGTGTCGCGGACGTCGAAGTCGTCGGCCGTGGCAGGGCCGTCGGGCACGCTGGACAGGAACACCTCTCGAGCCTTCACCCTTGCGACGGTAGGCACGGGGGGCGGCGCCGGCCACCCGACGCCACGCCGACGTGCCGGCGAGGACGACACGGGACCCCAGCTGAATACTTTTCCATCACTGCGTATGCTCTACCGCCATGGTCACCGTCGCGGTCGCAGGAGCCACCGGCTACGCCGGGGGAGAGGCGCTGCGCCTGCTGCTCGGGCACCCCGAGGTGCAGATCGGGGCGCTCACCGCCGGCTCGAGCGCGGGAAGCCTCCTGGGCGAGCACCACCCGCACCTCTTCGCCCTCGCCGAGCGGGAGGTCGTGGCCACCACGCCGGACGCGCTCGCCGGCGCCGACGCCGTCGTCCTCGCGCTGC
>JARIBR010000173.1 GCA_029258695.1 Quadrisphaera sp. | reverse complement strand
TCTTCCTGACCCAGGACAGCAAGGTCATGGTCCAGGGCCTCACCGGGTCCGAGGGCCGCAAGCACGCGCAGCGCATGCTCACCTACGGCACCCAGGTGGTGGCCGGGGTCACGCCGGGCAAGGGCGGGCAGTCCGTCACCCTCGAGGGCGCCGACGGCCCGGTCGACGTCCCCGTCCACTCCTCCGTCGGCGAGGCCGTCGAGGCCACCGGCGCGGACGTCTCCGTGATCTTCGTGCCCGCGAAGTTCACCAAGGCCGCCGTGGTCGAGGCGATCGAGGCGCAGGTGCCGCTGGTCGTCGTCATCACCGAGGGCGTGCCGGTGAAGGACACCGCGGAGTTCTTCGCCATGGCCCAGGCGAGCGGCAAGACCAGGATCATCGGCCCCAACTGCCCGGGCCTCATCAGTCCCGGGCAGTCCAACGTGGGCATCATCCCCGGCAACATCACCCCGGCCGGGCGGATCGGGCTGGTCTCGAAGTCAGGCACCCTGACGTACCAGATGATGTACGAGCTGCGGGAGTTCGGCTTCTCCACCGCCGTGGGCATCGGGGGGGACCCGATCATCGGGACCACGCACATCGACGCGCTCGCGGCCTTCCAGGAGGACCCGGACACCGACGTCATCGTGCTCATCGGGGAGATCGGCGGCGACGCCGAGGAGCGCGCCGCGGCCTTCGTCAAGGCGAACGTCACGAAGCCCGTCGTCGGCTACGTCGCCGGGTTCACCGCTCCCGAGGGCAAGACGATGGGTCACGCCGGGGCCATCGTCTCCGGCTCGGCCGGCACCGCTGCCGCGAAGGCCGAGGCCCTCGAGGCGGCCGGCGTCCGGGTGGGACGCACTCCCTCGGAGACCGCGGACATCGCGCGCGAGCTGATGGCGGCCGCCTCCGCCTGATCGCGGGCACACTGGTCCGCGTGAGCACGCGTGGACCGGTCCGTCCCTCGGGATCCCCGCGCGCGCAGCGCCGGGCCGGGCCGCCGCTGCGGCGGCCCGGCCCGGCGCTGCGTCGCGTCAGCAGGGCTGCCGCGACGCCGACCCTGGCCACCCCCGCCGGTCGACGCGCCACCGGGGTCGTCGACGCCCGTGCCCGAGACGTCGGCGTCGCGGGCACGGGGACGGCGGGTGCTGCGGCAGCGCTCTGGGCCGGTGCGGTGGCGGGGCTGCGGGCCGCCGTGGCGGGGCTCGGGCTCGTCCTGGTCCCGGTCCTCGTGGTGTGGCTGGACGCCGACGGCGCGGTCAGCGCCCCCACCACCGGGACGGGCGACGGGTGGTTCGCCCCCGTCCGGGCGGGCGGGGTGGCGTGGCTGATCGCCCACGGGGCGCACCTGCGGGTGCCGACCACGATCGACGTCGTGCCGCTCGGCCTCACCGCGCTCGCGGTCCTGCTCGTGGCGATCTCCGGTCGCCGCGTCGGGGCGGCGCTGCGCGCGCGTCGACCGCGCCCGGCGCCAGCGGTCCGTGCCTCGGCGCTCGGCGGCGTGGTGCTGGGGTACCTCGTCGTCACGCTGGTGGTCCTGGGGCTCTCGACCACCCCGGCCGCGGTGGTGCCCGTGGTCCCCGCAGCGGTGGGCGCGAGCCTGGTGGCGCTGGTGGGCGCCGTGCCCGTGGTCCTGGGGAGGGTCGGCCTGGTCGACCTGCTGCGCGCGCTCGCCCTCAGCAGCGCTGGCCAGGGGGCGCGCTCGCGCGTGCCCGCCCCCTGGCGCCGCGCCGGCCGTGAAGCGTTGGCGCGCGGGTGGCTCACCCGCGCCCCGCGGGCCGCGCTGACCGCTGCCGGCGCTCTCTTCGCGGCCGGCGCCGCCGTGGTGGTCTGGGCGCTGGTGCGCCGCGGCGCTGACGTGCTCGCCCTCACCGGCGCGCTGGAGCCCGGGCCGGTCGGCGCCGTCGTCCTCGTCCTCGTCCAGCTCGCGCTCCTGCCCGTCGCCGCCGTCTGGGCGCTGGCGTGGTTGGCCGGGCCGGGCTTCGCGGTGGGCACCGGCACCTCCGTGACCCTCGGGGGCGCGCAGCTCGGCGCTCTGCCCGCGCTGCCGGTGCTCGCCGCCCTGGAGGACCTCCCCAGCGCTGCGCCTCCGCTCACCTGGGCCCTGGTGGTGGTGCCGGTGCTCGCCGGCGTGCTCGCCGGGGCCGTGGTGCTGCGCGGGCGAGCGACGAGCGTGGACCTCGAGGCGGCTCCGGCGTCGGTGGCCACCACCGTGCGGGCGGGCGCGCTGGCCGTCCTCGTGGTCACCGTGCTGGTCGCCCTGGTCGTGGGAGCCCTCGCGGCGGCGGCCTCCGGAGGCGCAGGGCCCGGGCGGATGGCCGTCGTGGGCCCGGCGCCGTGGCTCACCGCGGGAGCCGTCAGCGCCGAGGTGCTCCTGGGCGCCGCGCTCGTGGTGCTGCCCGCGGCGCGTCGGCGGGCGCGCGAGCGCGAGGTGTCCTGAGGCGCGGGGCGCTCACGACCCGGAGAACAGGCCAGCCCCGCTGGACAGCTCGGCGTCGCACGCGGCGAGCGCGGCCTCGGTCAGCGCCTGGGCGCGGCACTCCTGGTCGGCGACGGTCGCGGGGTAGATCACCACGCGCAGCAGCTGCACGAGCACGAGGACGGCGACGATCGCCAGGCTCACCGACAGCAGGGTGATCGGGCCGGCCTTCAGCCGTGCGTCCAGGGAGGCGACGAGCGCCATGACCCCCACGACGAGGGCGAGCAGCCCGAACGCCAGCCCGGCGAGGGACCACGGCAGCGGGAGGGAACCGGCGACGAGGGCGGCGATGGCGATGATGCCGAAGCGGTTGACGCGGCGCGAGGCCACGCCCGCGCGCTCGCGGCGCGCCGGGTCGCTCCCGCCCGAGCCCTTCCCACCCGGGTCCTCCGGGCTCGTGGCGCCGCGGGAGGAGGGGGCGGGCGGGGCGTCTGCCATGGTCGGCGGGGCTCCTTCGGCGCGCTCGGGGTGCTGCGGGTGCGGTCTCGGTCAGCGCGCTCGGAAGCCGGGGCGCTCGCCGCTATCGTCTCGCGGTGTGGGGGACACGACGCACGGGGCCGCCGCAGCGCCGCCCGCGAGCTCGTCGCAGCGCCTGCGGGTGGCCGTGCTCGCCTCGGGGGAGGGGACCCTGCTCCAGGCCCTGCTCGACGCGAGCGGTCCCGGCGCGGCCTTCGAGGTGGTGCTCGTCGCCTCGGACCGTGCCCGCGCCCCGGCCCTGGAGCGCGCGCGGCGCGCCGGGCTGCCCACCCTCGTGGTCCCGCCCGCCGCCCACGCCGACCGCAGCGCGTGGGACGCGGCGCTGGCCGACGCCCTCGCCGAGCACCTGCCGGGTCTGCTGGTCCTCGCGGGCTTCATGCGCCTGGTCGGACCGGCCGTCCTGGGGCGCTGGCCCTCGGCGGTCGTCAACAGCCACCCGTCGCTGCTGCCCGCCTTCCCCGGGGCCAGCGCGGTGAGCGACGCGCTGGCGGCGGGCGTCGAGACCACCGGTGCCTCGGTGATCAGCGTCGACGCCGGTGTCGACACCGGTCCGGTCCTCGCGCAGCGCAGCGTGCCGGTGCTGCCCGGGGACACCCTGGAGGTCCTCCACGAGCGCATCAAGGCGGTGGAGCGGCCGATGCTGCTCGAGGTGCTCACCGGCATCGCCGCAGCCCCGCCCACCGCGCCCCGCCCGGCGCCCGCCGAAGGAGTCCTGTGATGACCGACGCCCCGAGCAGCCCCGGTTCCGGCAGCCCTCGCGGGGACCGGCGCCCCGTGGCGCGCGCCCTGGTCTCCGTCTCGGACAAGGCCGGCCTCGTCGACCTGGCGACCGGGCTGCACGCCGCGGGCGTCGCCATCGTCTCCACCGGGTCGACGGCCCAGGTGATCGCCGGCGCGGGCGTGCCCGTGACGCCCGTCGAGGAGCTGACCGGCTTCCCGGAGTCGCTCGGGGGGCGCGTCAAGACGCTGCACCCCGCCGTCCACGCCGGGATCCTCGCCGACACCCGCCGGCCCGAGCACGTCGCCCAGCTCGCCGAGCTGGGCCTCGAGGCCTTCGACCTCGTGGTGGTGAACCTCTACCCCTTCGAGGCCACCGTCGCCTCCGGGGCCTCGCGCGAGGAGTGCGTCGAGCAGATCGACGTCGGTGGGCCGGCCATGGTGCGGGCCGCGGCGAAGAACGCCCCGTCGGTCGCGGTGGTCACCGACCCGGGCGACTACGACGACGTGCTCGCCGCCGTCGCCGCCGGCGGCACCACCGCACGGCACCGCACCGCGCTGGCGGCCAAGGCTTTCGCCGCGAGCGCCTCCTACGACATCGCCGTCGCGTCCTGGTTCGCCGCCCAGCAGGCGCAGGACGCCGGCGGCCCGGCGGGCTTCGTCGCCAGCGCCCACGTCCTGCGCGACGGTCTGCGCTACGGGGAGAACCCGCACCAGCACGCCGCGGTGTACGTCCCGGCCGGCCGCTCGATCGGCGAGGACGCCGGCGTCGCGGGCGCCCAACAGCTGCACGGGAAGGAGATGTCGTACAACAACTACGTCGACACCGACGCCGCGCGCCGCGCCGCAGCCGACCTCTCCGCCCTCGGCCAGCCGGCGGTGGCGATCATCAAGCACGCCAACCCGTGCGGTCTCGCCGTCGGGGACGACGTCGCAGCCGCTCACGCCGCCGCGCTCGCGTGCGACCCGGTCTCGGCGTTCGGCGGGGTCGTGGCCGCCAACCGCCCGGTGAGCGTGGCGATGGCCGAGCAGGTGGCGGGCGTCTTCACCGAGGTCCTCATCGCTCCCGGCTACGAGGACGGGGCGCTGGAGGTGCTCACCCGCAAGAAGAACGTCCGGCTCCTGCTCGCCGACGCACCCCTGCCCGGCCCGCGCCGTGAGGTGCGCGCGGTCAGCGGGGGGCTGCTGGTCCAGGGGGCCGACGTGCTCGACGCCCCCGGCGACGACCCGGAGGCGTGGACCCTGGCCGCCGGCGAGGCCGCCGACGCGGCGACGCTCGCGGACCTCGAGCTGGCGTGGCGCGCGGTGAGGTCGGTGCGCTCCAACGCGATCCTGCTCGCCTCGGGCGGGGCCGCCGTGGGGGTGGGCATGGGGCAGGTCAACCGCGTGGACGCCTGCCGCCTCGCGGTGGAGCGGGCCAACACCCTGGGGAGCTCGGGTGACGGCCCGGCGCCGGAGCGCGCCCGCGGGTCGGTGGCCGCCTCCGACGCGTTCTTCCCCTTCGCCGACGGCCTCCAGGTGCTCCTCGACGCCGGGGTGCGCGCGGTGGTGCAGCCGGGCGGGTCGGTGCGCGACGAGGAGGTCGTCGCGGCCGCGGACGCCGCCGGCGTGACGATGTACCTCACCGGGGCCAGGCACTTCGCGCACTGAGCCCCCGGGCGGCTCGCCCTCGAACGCACCCCCCACCTCGGCGGTGGTAAATGCGGTTGACCCCCGCCCCGGTACGGGCG
>JARIBR010000123.1 GCA_029258695.1 Quadrisphaera sp. | reverse complement strand
CGTCGGTGAGGCCGTCGGGCGACTTCCACAGGGCGATGTCGGCCTGCATGGAGACCTCGGTGGGCATCCAGTGGTTGTTGCAGCCGGCGAGGTACTTCTCCCAGGCCCAGCCGTACTTCATCGGCAGCAGCTGGTTGACGTCGGCCCGGCCGTTGATCATGGCCTTCTCCGAGGCCTGGACCCGGCCGCCGTCGGTGTCGATGACGCCGAGGCCCGACGGCGCGGGGGTCCCGGTCTCGTCGCCGGCGGACAGCTGCGCGCTGGGTGGGGTGGGGTCGAAGTCGAGCGTGGTCATCGAGGGCTCCTCGTGGGTAGCGGGTGCAGGTCGTGGTGGCGGACGAGGTCCGCGGCGGCGTGGGTCACTGGCAGGCCTCGCACTCCGGGTCCTCGATCGAGCAGGCCTGCCCAGTGAGGACGATCTCGCCGTCGTCCGGGGCGGTCGGGGGAGACGGTGCCACCTGGGGCGACGCAGCGGCGGGCACGGCCGCCGGGGGCGCGCTCACCGTGGCGGGCGGCGAGGTGGTCACCGTCGCGGGCGGCGCGGTGGCCACCGCGGCGTCGGGGAGCGTGGAGGCCGGGGCCGCGGCGGGCAGGGTGGCCCCGGAGGCGACGGCGTTGAGCTTGCCGTCGGTCCCGCGCAGCGTGGACTTCTCCACGTGGGTCTTCGACGTCGAGCGCAGGTAGTACGTCGTCTTCAGCCCGTGCTGCCAGGCGGCCCGGTAGAGCTCGTCGAGCATCTTCCCGTTGGGCGAGGAGACGTAGAGGTTCAGCGACTGGGCCTGGTCGATCCACTTCTGGCGGCGGGCCGCGGCGACGACGAGCCAGCTCCAGTCGACCTCGAACGCGGTGGCGTACAGGTCGCGCAGGTCCTGGGGCACGCGGTCGATCTGCCCCAGGGAGCCGTCGAAGTACTTCAGGTCCGAGACCATCACCTCGTCCCACAGGCCGCGCTCGTCGAGGTCGCGCACCAGCGAGGAGTTCACGACGGTGAAGTCACCGGACATGTTCGACTTCACGAAGAGGTTCTGGTACATCGGCTCGATGGACTGCGCCACGCCCACGATGTTCGAGATCGTCGCCGTCGGCGCGATGGCCATGACGTTGGAGTTGCGCATGCCCTGCTCGCGGACCTTCTCGCGCAGCGGCGCCCAGTCCAGCGAGGTCGAGGTGTCCAGCTCGACGTCCCCGCCGCGTGCCTCGCGCAGCAGCTCGAGGGAGTCGATGGGCAGGACGCCGCGGCTCCACAGCGACCCGTCGAAGCTGGCGTAGGACCCGCGCTCGGCGGCGAGGTCCGAGCTCGCCTCGATGGCGGCGTAGGAGATCGCCTCCATCGACGTGTCGGCGAAGACCACCGCCTCGGGGGAGGCATACGGGGTGCGCAGGGTGAACAGCGCGTCCTGGAAGCCCATGAGGCCCAGACCCACCGGGCGGTGGCGCTGGTTGGCGCGCTCGGCCTGGGGGATCGTGTAGAGGTTGAGGTCGATGACGTTGTCGAGCATGCGCACCGCGGTCCGCGTCGTCGCCCGCAGCCGCTCGACGTCCAGGCCCTCGGGGCGCACGTGGGCGGCGAGGTTGATCGAGCCGAGGTTGCAGACCGCGACCTCCTCCTCGGAGGTGTTCAGCGTGATCTCGGTGCACAGGTTCGAGGAGTGCACCACGCCGGTGTGCTGCTGCGGCGAGCGCAGGTTGCACGGGTCCTTGAAGGTGATCCACGGGTGGCCGGTCTCGAACAGGGCGGTGAGCATCTTGCGCCACAGGTCGAGGGCCCGCACGGTGCGGTGGACCCGCAGCTCGCCGCGAGCAGCCATCGCCTCGTACTCGGCGTAGCGGGTGGCGAACGCCGGGCCGTACAGGTCGTGGAGGTCGGGGGTCTCGTCGGGGGAGAACAGCGTCCAGTCGCCGCCCTGCGCCACCCGCTGCATGAACAGGTCCGGCACCCAGTTGGCGGTGTTCATGTCGTGGGTGCGCCGGCGGTCGTCGCCGGTGTTCTTGCGCAGCTCGAGGAACTCCTCGACGTCGATGTGCCAGGTCTCCAGGTACGCGCAGACGGCGCCCTTGCGCTTGCCGCCCTGGTTCACCGCGACCGCGGTGTCGTTGGCGATCTTCAGGAACGGCACGATCCCCTGGCTCTGGCCGTTCGTGCCCTTGATGTGTGCGCCGATGCCGCGCACCGGGGTCCAGTCGTTGCCGAGGCCACCGGAGTACTTCGCGAGCAGCGCGTTGTCCTTGATGGACTGGAAGATGCCCGAGAGGTCGTCGGAGACCGTGGTGAGGAAGCAGCTGGACAGCTGGGGGCGCGTGGTGCCCGCGTTGAACAGCGTCGGCGTGGAGCACATGAAGTCGAAGCTGGAGATGAGCCGGTAGAACTCGATGGCCCGCTCCTCCTTGGCCTCGCCCTCGTTCAGCGCCAGGCCCATCGCCACGCGCAGGAAGAAGGCCTGCGGCAGCTCGTAGCGCACGCCGCGCTCGTGCAGGAAGTACCGGTCGTAGAGGGTCTGCAGGCCGAGGAACGTGAACTGCAGGTCGCGGTCGGCCTCGATGGCGCCACCGAGGCGCTCCAGGTCGAACTCCGCCAGGCGCGGGTCGAGCATGCCCAGCTCGACGCCCTTGCGCACGTATCCGGTGAGGTAGGTGGGGTACAGGCGCGCCATGTCGGCCTGGCTGGCGACCTGACGGCCCCCGAGGACCGCGCCGAGGGCCTCGCTGCGCAGGGCGTCCATGAGCAGGCGCGCGCTGACGAACGTGTAGTCGGGCTCCGCCTCGACCTTGGTGCGTGCGGCGAGGACCAGGGACTGCGCGACCTCGCGCTCGGTCACGCCGTCGTAGAGCGTGCGGGCGGCCTCGGTGACCACGGCGTCGGCGTCGACGCCGGCGAGACCCGCGCAGGCCTCGGCGACGACGAGGCGTACGCGGTCACGGTCGAGCGGAGCGGTGCTCCCGTCGGCCAGGCGCATGGTGAGCTCGGGCACCTCGGCGGTCACCGTGCCGGCGACCCTGGCCGCGGCCTCGGCGCGCTCGCGGCGCGCCCGGGCGTGCTCCTCGCGGTAGAGGACGTACGCGCGGGCGACCTTCTGGTGCTCACCGCGCATGAGCGCCAGCTCGACCTGGTCCTGGACCTCCTCGACGGTGACGGGGCGCGCGCCGGTGTGCACGCCCGTCGCGCGGAGCTCGAGGGTCTCGACGACGGAGGTCGTCAGCTGCTCGACGATCTCGCGCACGCGGGCGGAGCCTCCGGCGCCCTCGCCCTCGACGGCCAGGAAGGCCTTGCTGATCGCCACCGCGATGCGGCTCCGGTCGAAGGGGCGGATCGCCCCGGAGCGGTTCACCACCCCGGTGGGCAGCAGGGGCTGGCCGGGGGTCTGCGAGTCGTCGATGACGCGCAGCGTGTCGGTGGTGTCGGGCAGGACCTGGGTCACGGGGATGGCTCCTGGTGGTGTGGGACGGAAGACGAGACGGTGCTGTGCGACCACGGCGGTGGACCACGAGCGGAGGAGGCGCGCGACCCGGGGGGAAGGTCGCCGCAGTGGGTCCGCAGCGACACCGGGTCCGGCAGACACTACAGGGTGAACGGTCGTCAGCACCACATCTAGGGGTCCATCGCTGCTGCGTCCCTAGATGTGGTGGCAGCTGGCGGGATCCACCGTGCGCGCCGGGTCAGGGCCGCCCGTGGGCAGGTGCTCTCGCGCGTGGCACCGCGGTGAGCGGGCACAGTGTCCCCCGTGTCCGACAGCCTCTACGTCACCTCGACCGAGCCCGACGCGGGGAAGACCGTCGTCGCCCTCGGCGTCCTCGACCTGCTCGCCACCTCCGTCGCCGACCCGGTGGTCTTCCGGCCCATCGTCACCGACGCCGAGGCCGACGACCCCCTCGTCGACCTCGTGCGCGAGCGCTACCGCCTCCCCGACGCGAGCGAGCGCCCGGTGCAGGACGCCGTGGGCCTGACCTGGGAGCAGGCGCGCGACCTCATCGACGGCGGCGACACCCGGCGCCTGGTCGCCACGCTGGTCGACCGCATGGAGGAGCTGCGCTCGCGCTCGGACTTCGTGCTCGTGGTCGGCACGGGATTCACCGGCCCCTCCCCGGCCACCGAGCTGGACCTCAACGCCGCCCTGGCCGTCAACTTCGGCTCACCGGTGCTCACCGTGCTCTCCGGGCGGGGCGCCGAGCCGTCCTCCCTGGCCGCCGCCGCGCGGGAGGCCGCGTCGCTCCTCGACGACGCCGGGTGCACGCGGGTGGCCACGATCGTCAACCGCGTGGACCCGGCGGCGATCGACGACGTCCTCGGCGCGCTGCGCCCCGCCACCCCGGACGGCGGTGGCTCCGAGGTCCCGGTGTACGCCCTGCCGGAGACCTCGGTCCTCTCCGCGCTCACCGTCGACGAGGTCGTCACCGCGCTCGACGCGCGCGTGCTGTGCGGGGCGCCCCCGCGCCTGGCCCGGGAGGTCGACGGCTACCTGGTGGGCTCGGCGCACCTGCAGACCGTGCTGCCGCTGATGGTCGACGGCACGCTCCTGGTCTCCAGCGGCGACCGCGTCGACCTCGTCGTCGGCGCCGCCGCGGCCTCGCCGAGCCCCTCGGCCCCCACTCCTGCCGGTGTGCTCCTCACCCTCGGCACCACCCCCGACGCGCTCGTGACCTCGATGCTCGAGACCTCCGGCCTGCCCGTGATGACCACCCCCTACGACACCTACGGCGCCGTCCACCGCCTCGAGGGGCTGCACGGCAGGCTCCGTCCCTCGAACGCCCGCAAGGTCGCCGCAGCCCGGGGTGCCTTCACCGCCGGCGTGGACGCCTCCGAGCTCCACGACCGCATCCGGGCCTCCGGCACCGAGGCGGTCACCCCCGCGATGTGCAACGCGCGGCTGCTCGCGCGCGCGCGCGACGACCGGCGCACCATCGTGCTGCCGGAGAGCGAGGACGCGAGGATCCTGCGCGCCGCCGAGGAGCTCGTGCTCCTCGACGTCGCCGACCTCGTCCTCCTCGGGGACCCCGAGGAGGTGGCCGCCCGCGCGGCCCAGCTCGGCGCCGACGTCTCCGGGACCACGGTGATCGACCCCGCGGCCTCGAGCCCCCTGCGCCACGAGCTCGCGAGCGCCTACGCCGCGGCGCGCGCGCACCGCGGCGTCACGCAGGACCAGGCGTGGGAGATCTCCGCGGACCCCACCTACTTCGGCACCCTCATGGTGGCGACGGGCCACGCCGACGGCATGGTCTCGGGGGCCACCCACACCACCGCGGCGACGATCCGACCCGCCCTGGAGGTCATCCGCACCGCCCCGGGCGTCTCCAAGGTCTCCGGGGCCTTCTTCATGTGCCTGCGCGACCACGTGCTCGTCTTCGCCGACTGCGCGGTGAACCTCGACCCCACGGCCGGTGAGCTGGCGGAGATCGCAGCGACGACGGCGCAGACCGCCACCGCCTTCGGGATCGACCCCCGCGTGGCGATGGTGTCCTACTCCACGGGCACCTCGGGGTCCGGGGCCGACGTCGACAAGGTCCGCGAGGCGACGACCCTGCTGGGCGGCGCCCGCCCCGACCTGCCGCTGGCCGGTCCCATCCAGTACGACGCCGCCGTCGACCCCTCGACCGGGGCGTCGAAGATGCCGGACAACCCCGTCGCCGGCCGGGCGACCGTGCTCGTCTTCCCCGACCTCAACACCGGGAACACCACCTACAAGGCCGTGCAGCGCACGGGCGGTGCCGTGGCGATCGGCCCGGTGCTGCAGGGGCTGCGCCGACCCGTCAACGACCTCTCGCGCGGGTGCACCGTGGCTGACATCGTCTCCACCGTGGCCATCACCGCCGTGCAGGCGCAGGAGCATCCCGGGGGGCAGCGGCGCGCCGCCGCCACCGCCGACGAGGGGAGCCAGCGATGAACGACGACGCGCTGGTCCTCGTCCTGAACTCCGGGTCCTCGTCCTTGAAGCACCAGCTGCGCACCCGGGGCGACGACGTCCTGGCCTCCGGGACCGTGCAGCGCATCGGCGAGCCCGACGGGCCGGCGGACCACGACGGCGCCCTCGCCGGCGTCCTCGACCGGATCGACCGAGAGCACCCGGGCGCGCTGGCCCGGGTCGTCGTGGTCGGGCACCGGGTGGTCCACGGGGGCGCCCGCTTCGACGCAGCCACCCGCGTCGACGACGCCGTCGAGGCGGACATCGACGAGCTGTCCGCGCTGGCGCCGCTGCACAACCCGTCGCAGCTCGCCGGCATCCGCGCCATGCGCTCGCGGCTCCCCGACGTGGCGCAGGTCGCGGTCTTCGACACCGCCTTCCACACGACGATCCCCGACGCCGCCGGGCTCTACGCGCTGCCGGTCGACCTGGCGCAGCGCCTGGAGGTCCGCCGGTACGGCTTCCACGGGATCTCCGTCCAGCACGTCACCCGCGCGGCCGCCCGGCGCCTGGACGTGCCGGTGGACCAGGTGCGCCTGGTGGTGTGCCACATCGGCAACGGGGTCTCGGTCACCGCCGTGCGCGACGGGCGCAGCGTGGACACCTCCATGGGCCTCACCCCGCTCGAGGGCGCCGTGATGGGCACCCGCAGCGGCGACGTCGACCCCGGGCTCCTGGCCTACCTCCACCGTCAGGCCGGGATGGGACCCGAGGACGTCGACGCCCTGCTCAACCGCGAGAGCGGGATGCTCGGCCTGTGCGGTGCCTCTGACCTGCGCGAGGTCCACTCGCTCATCGCGGGCGAGGACGGCCCCGAGCACGCCGCCCGCGCCCGGACCGCGCTCGACGTCTACACCCACCGGCTGCGCGCCTACGTCTCCTCCTTCCTCGGCGAGGTCCCCGGCGTCCACGCCGTGGTGTTCGCCGGAGGCGTCGGGGAGAACGACGCGGTGGTGCGCGAGGAGGTGACAGCCCCCCTGGCCCACCTCGGCGTCGGCTCGGCGATCCAGGTCATGGTGGTCCCCACCGACGAGGAGGCCGAGATCGCCCACCAGTGCCTGGGGCTCGTCGGCGCCTGAGCCGGCCCGCGTCGCCGCGCGCGGTGGGCGCGCCGTTGACGCCGGCACCGCCGGGGTGCCACCGTCGGGCGGGTGGTGAGCATCAGGTCGTACCGCCCCGAGGACCCTGCGGACGCTGCAGGGGTGGACGAGGTGTGCGTGCGCACCGGGGACGCGGGCGGTGACGCCCGCGGGCTCTGGTCGAGCGACGAGCTGCTGCCCGACCTCTTCGCCCGCCCCTACGTCCGCCTCGAGCCGGAGATGGCCTTCGTCCTCGACGACGGGGGAGCGGTGGTCGGCTACGTCATCGGCACCGCCGACACCCCTCGCTTCGTCGAGACGTACCGCGAGCGGTGGCTCCCCGTGCTGGCGCGCCGGTGGCCCGAGCCGCCCCGACCTCCCGTCACCGCCGAGCAACGTCTCCTGGCGATGGGCTTCGGCCCCGAGCGCATGCTCGCCCCCGAGCTCGCGCCCTACCCGGCGCACCTGCACGTCGACATCGTCCCCGAGCACCAGGGCGGCGAGCACGGGCGGGCGCTGGTCGAGACGTTCTGCGAGGCCGCCGCGACGGCGGGGGCGCCCGCGCTGCACCTGGGGATGGACCCGACCAACACCGGCGCCCGGGCCTTCTACGACCGGCTCGGCTTCCACCGGGTCCACGTCGCCGGGGACGACGCGACCCTCCTCGGCCGCGCCCTCTGTGGCGCGGCCGAGGAGAGCGGCTCAGACGAGCGGGTCCTGCCCGTAGACCCGGACCCCCGCGCGGACGAGGTCCTCCTCGACGTCGACCTCGACGGCGGCGTAGGCGGAGATGTCCACCGGCACGACCTCCAGCCCGTCGCCGATGGCGGTCTCGATACCACGCTCGAAGTAGTCCTGGTCGGCGCACGCCGCCAGGTGCTCGAGCAGCAGCGGGCGGTCGGCGGCCGCGACGACGTTGATGCCCACCGCCTCCCCCAGGCCGCCCACCACCGTCTTCGACAGCTGGGCGACGAGACCGCGCCCGTCGACGGTGTACTTGACCTCCTCCTCGCCGACCACCGAGGTGTCGACGCACACCGCGGTGCGCCCTTCGGCCAGCGCCGGAGCGAGCTCGGCGAGCAGCGCGGGGTCGAAGACCACGTCCCCGTTGCACCACAGGACGGGCCCAGGCCGGGACGTCACGAGCGCCCGCCGCAGCGAGACCGCCGTGTTGGTGCTCGCGAAGCGCGGGTTGTACGCGAAGAGCAGGTCCGGCGCCGCCGCCATGACCGTCAGGGCCTGGTGCCCGACGACGACGGTGATCGAGAGGTCGGCGCCGAAGGCCCCGCGCAGGTGCTGTACCTGGGAGGCGAGGATGCTGCGCCCGTCCGGCAGCGCGGTCAGCGGCTTGGGCAGGTCGCGCCCGAGCCGGCTCCCCAGGCCCGCAGCCAGGATCACCGCGCTGAGCGTCCCGCCGGGCACGGTCCGCTCCGCGCAGGCGCGGCGGACGGACGGCTGCTCGAGGCCCGCACCCGTGGCGGTGGCGGGTCGACGCGCCGTCCGCTCGGGCACCGTCACCCGCGACGGCACCGTCACCCGCGACGCACGGTCCCCGGACGCGCGGTCCAGGACCGCCACGACGCGCTCCGTGGCACGACCGTCGTCGAGGTGGCAGTACCTCTCACGGAACGCGCGGTAGCGCGGTGCCCACGAGCGCTCCAGGGCGGGCAGGTCCGCGAGCGCTGCGAGGAGCTCCTCGGACGTGGTCAGCACCGGGCCCGGGCCGTCGGCGCGCAGGTCCACGTACATGCCCCGCTCGACGTCGGCGTAGCGCTCCAGGTCCGGGGCGTGGAGGACCACCGGGCGCCCGGTCACCGCGAAGTCGACCATCGTCGAGGAGTAGTCGGCCACCAGGGCGTCCGCGGCGAGGTAGAGGTCGGAGATCTCCGCCTCGCCGGAGACGTCCAGGACTCGGGCGGCGTCCTCGCGCCCCACCGAGCCGGGGCCGGGCGCCCGGACCGTGACGTACGGGTGGAGGCGCAGGAGCAGCACGTGGTCGGCGCCGAACCGCTCGGCGAACGCCGAGGCGAAGGCGTCGACGTCCACGCCGCCACCCCCCTCGCGCCACGTCGGGGTCCACAGCACCGCCGTCTGCTCCGGGGCGATCCCCCAGCGCGCCCGCACGCTCGCGCGCCGGGCGGGAGCCGACGGGGCGCTCAGCACGTCGTTGCGCGGCAGGCCGGTGAGGGCCACCTCGCCGTCGTAGCGGAACGCGCTGCGCAGCCGCGGGGTCGATGCGGCGTTGGGGCTCAGCAGCACGTCCCAGCGGGCGACGTCGTCGGAGCCGGGGACGAGCGTGGCGCCCGTGGCCGGGTCTCGCACCGCCGCCAGCTCATCGCCGGCGATGCGCTTGAGCGGGGTGCCGTGCCAGGCCTGGACGTAGAGCGCGCCCGGTCGCTTGCGCCACCCCGGGTCGAGGTGCGTGGTCGAGAGCACCGCGTCGGCCCGTTCCAGCGCCGCGGTCGCGAGCGGGCCGTCGGTGGGGGCGGTCCGCGCCCCGCGCGGCACGTCGGCGACGTTCGACGGGTCGACGAGCCAGGTGTGCGTCCAGCGCCGGCTCCCGGCTGCCTCTCGCTCCAGCAGTGCGCGGTGCACCGCGAGCGGGCTGTCGGCGACGCGTCCAGCGACGCAGTGGTACACGATCTCCACGGGCAGTGCCCCTTCCTCGTCCCTCGAGCGTGGCCCACCCGGGCGGGCGGCCTCTGCAGCCCACTATGAGGCCTGCGCGGCGTGATCGAGACCACGCGGACCGGCGCACCGACGGGCGCGCACGCTGGGCTCGTGAACCATCACGTCCAGTGGTGGCATCGAGGGGTCGTGACGTGCCCGAGGACCGGGTGGGTGACGCCGCGCAGCCTGCGGGGAGTCGGTGCATACTCCCCCCAACGCACCGTCGCGTCGAGGAGGAACCGTGTCGTCCCAGCTGACCACCGATCGTCGAGCCGGGGCTGGGGACCGAGGGCGACGGCGTCGGCGTCGAGCGGTGTCCGCCGCGGTGGCCATCGCGGCGACCGCAGCGCTCGCGGGGTGCGGCGCCGGGGGCTCCGGCGGCGGCACGCCGACGCTCACCTGGTACATCAACAACACCAACGACGAGCCCATCGGCGAGCGCTGCTCGCAGGAGGCCGACGGCTACGACATCCGCACGTCGCTGCTGCCCAACAACGCCGCCGGGCAGCGCGAGCAGCTGCTCCGGCGCCTCGCCGCGAACGACTCCTCCGTCGACATCATGAGCCTGGACCCGCCCTACATGGCCGAGCTGGCCAACGCGCAGTTCCTGCGGCCCTACACCGACAGCGAGGCCGAGGAGTTCTCTGCCAGGGTCCTGGAGGGGCCGCTGAAGCAGTCGATCTACGACGGCACCATGTTCGCGGCCCCGTTCTACGGCAACACCCAGCTCCTCTGGTACAAGAAGTCCGTCGCCCGGGAGGCCGGGCTCGACATGACGCAGCCGGTGACGTGGGACCAGATCATCGACGCCGCGGAGGCGACCGGCACCACGGTCGACGTGCAGGGCCGCAAGAACGAGAGCCTCATGGTCTGGGTGAACGCGCTGGTGCAGTCGGCCGGCGGCAGCATCCTCGACCCCGACAGCCAGGGCCTGCCGGCCGACGAGGTGAGGATCGAGCTCGACAGCCCCGCGGGCGCCGAGGCGGCGCGCATCATGAGCCGCGTCGCCACGTCCCCCTCGGCGCTGGCCGCGATCTCCACCGCCGGGGAGGAGGAGTCGCGCGCGGCATTCCAGGAGGAGAGCGGCGGCTTCATGGTCAACTGGCCGTACGTCTGGTCGGCCTTCGCCGCGGGGGAGGAGAACGGCACGCTGCCGGAGGGGTTCTCCGACGACGTCGGCTGGGCCCGCTACCCCCGGGTGCTGCCCGACACCGAGAGCGCGACCCCGCTCGGCGGGACCGGCCTGTCGATCGGGGCCTTCACCGACCACCCCGACCTCGCGGTGGACGCGGTGAGGTGTTTGCGCTCGACGCAGAGCCAGCTGGAGCACATGCTCACCGGCGGCGAGCCCGGGACCTCCGAGGAGGTGTATGACGACCCGCGGGTCCAGGAGAGGTTCCCCATGCTCCCCGCGATCCGCGAAGGGCTCGTCGACGCCGGCCCCCGCCCGGTCAGCGCCTACTACGGCGACGTGACCGGCGCGCTGCAGCAGGGGTACCACCCGCCGAGCGAGCTGGACCCCGAGACGACGCCCGAGCAGACCGCGGAGCTCATGCGCGGCGTGCTGGCCAACCAGCAGCTCCTCTGAGGAGGTACCGATGTCCGCTGTCGCTCCCGCCGCGAGACGCGGCACCGAGCCCCCCGGCACGCCGAAGCGAGGTGGGCTCTCCGACCGCAGCCGCGCCGAGCGCCGGCTCGGGCTGATGCTGGCCGGCCCGGCCTTCGTCCTCATGGTCCTGGTGACCGGCTACCCCATCGTCAGCGCTCTGTACTACTCGCTGTTCGACTACCGCCTGACCGACCCGGGCTCGCGCTCCTTCGTCGGGCTCGGCAACTACGGCGTCATCCTCTCCGACCCGCTGTTCTGGAACCAGTTCGGCGTCACCGCGGCCATCACGGTCTTCACCGTGGCGGTGGAGTTCGTGCTCGGGTTCGCCCTGGCGCTCGTGATGCACCGGGCGCTGTTCCTGCGCAAGACGCTCCGCACCGCCATCCTCATCCCGTACGGCATCATCACCGTGGTCTCCGCCTACGCCTGGCAGTACGCCTTCACCCCCGCGTACAGCTTCATCGGGGACTACAACTGGTTCGGCGACACCGTCCCGGCGCTGTTCGTCATCTGCCTCTCCGAGATCTGGAAGACGACGCCGTTCCTCTCGCTGCTGCTCCTCGCCGGGCTCGCGCAGATCCCCGAGGACTACCTCGAGGCGGCGAAGGTCGACGGCGCCACCACCTGGCAGCGCTTCACCAGGGTGACGATGCCGAACATGAAGGCGGCCATCATGGTGGCCCTGCTGTTCCGCACCCTCGACGCCTTCCGGATCTTCGACAACATCTTCATCATGACCCAGGGCGCGCAGGGCACCGAGACGCTCTCGTTCCTGGCCTATCGGCAGACCATCACCCGGGTGCAGATCGGCATGGGGTCCGCGGTGAGCGTCATCCTCGCGGTGCTGGTGGTCCTCATCGCCATCGTGTTCGTCAAGGGTTTCAAGACCGACCTGTCCCAGAGGGGTTGACCCATGAGCACCAGCCGTCGCGGCAAGGCCCTGTGGGCGATCGGGGCCGTCCTCATCATCGCCTACGCCCTCGGGCCCGTGCTGTGGATCGTCTCGCTGTCCTTCAAGGGCGGCGACGACGTCACCAACAACCAGTTCTTCCCCACCGAGTGGAGCCTCGAGAACTACGGCATCGTGCTCGGCTCCGACCTCTTCCTCTCGGCGCTGCGCAACTCCGTCGGCATCTCGATCATCGCCACGACGATCTCGGTGGTCATCGCGACCCTGGCGGCGTACGCCATCGCGCGCCTGGAGTTCCCGGGAAAGCGGATCCTGCTCGGCTCGGCGCTGGCCATCACCGTCTTCCCGATCATCGCCATCGCCACGCCGCTGTTCAACCTGTGGCGCACGATCGGCCTGTACGACACCTGGCTCGGCCTCATCATCCCCTACCTGTCCTTCTCCATCCCGCTCTCGGTGTACGTGCTGTCGGCGTTCTTCCGCGAAATCCCCTGGGAGATGGAGCAGGCCGCGCAGGTGGACGGGGCCACCAGCTGGCAGGCCTTCCGCCGGGTCATCGTGCCGCTGGCCGCCCCCGGGGTCTTCACGGCGGCGATCCTCACGTTCTTCGCCATCTGGAACGACTTCATCTTCGGCATCACGCTCACCTCGTCCGAGGCGGCGCGGCCGGTCCCCGCCGCGCTGGCGTTCTTCAGCGGTGCCAGCCAGTTCTCCCAGCCCACCGCGCCGATCGCCGCCGCCGCCGTGCTGGTCACCATCCCCGTCATCATCCTCGTCCTCGCGTTCCAGCAGAAGATCGTCGCTGGGCTGACCAACGGCGCCGTCAAGGGCTGAGAAGGAGTTCCGTCATGGCTTCGATCGAGATGAAGAACATCGTCAAGCAGTACGACGACGGCTTCCAGGCGGTCAACGACATCAGCCTGGACGTCGCCGACGGGGAGTTCATGATCCTCGTCGGGCCCTCGGGGTGCGGGAAGTCGACGCTGCTCCGGATGATCGTGGGGCTGGAGGACATCACCAGCGGCGACATGGTCATCGGCGGCACCACGGTCAACGACAAGGCCCCGCGTGACCGCAACCTGTCGATGGTCTTCCAGAACTACGCGCTCTACCCCCACCTGACGGTCTTCGAGAACATCGCGTTCCCGCTGAGGCTGCACAAGATGGCCGACGACGAGGTCACGCGCCGGGTCCACGAGGCGGCCGACGTCCTCGAGCTGCACGAGCACCTGCAGCGCAAGCCGGCGAACCTCTCCGGTGGCCAGCGCCAGCGCGTGGCGATGGGGCGAGCCATCGTCCGCGAGGCGCAGGCCTTCCTGTTCGACGAGCCGCTGTCCAACCTCGACGCCAAGCTGCGCGGGCAGATGCGCACGGAGATCGCCCGGCTGCAGCGACGCCTGGGCATCACCACCGTCTACGTCACCCACGACCAGACCGAGGCCATGACCCTGGGCGACCGGGTCTGCGTGCTGCGCAAGGGCGTCATCCAGCAGGTCGCCTCCCCCCGAGAGCTCTACGAGCAGCCCGCGAACCTCTTCGTCGCCGGCTTCATCGGCTCACCGCCCATGAACTTCCTGCCGGCCACCCTGGAGGACGGCGGGCTGGCGACGCCGTTCGGGCACATGGCCCTCGACGGCGCGCGGGCCCGTGCGGTGGCGGGCCGGGACCTGCTCCTCGTCGGCATCCGCCCCGAGGCCTTCGAGGACAACTCCCTCGTCGACGACGCCAAGCGCCACGTGGGACACACCTTCACCGCCCACGTCGACGTCACGGAGTGGCTCGGCGACTCGCAGTACGCCTACATCCCCTACGAGGCGCCGCAGGACATCACCGCCCGGCTCCGCGACCTGTCCAGGGAGCTCGACGCCGAGGCGCTGCGCACCCAGGCCATCGTCTCGATCGACGCGTCCAGCCGCATCCGGGAGGGCCGCGAGGCCGAGCTCTGGCTCGACGCCCGGAAGGTGCACGTCTTCGACCCCGAGACGGGGGAGAACCTCACCCGCGACGACGCGGCCGGCGCGGAGCTGACGCGTCTCGCCGAGGAGGACCGCATCGACCAGGTCGAGGACGCCCGACGCCAGCACGAGGGCGTGGACCCGGCGCACGCCTGACGCCTGCGGACGGTGGACCGCTCAGCGAGGCGCAGGGTCGTCCGCACCGACCGGGGCCTGCGGGTCACCTCTGAGGAAGTAGGCACCGACGGCGCCGGCCAAGGTGCCGAAGACACCGACCGAGTAGGCAGCGAGGACCACCTCGAGGACGTCCGGCAGCCGGCCGTCGGCCGAGAGGGTCTCGCCGGTCATCGTCGCCAGCGCCGCGTCGTGCAGGGCCAGCGCGTAGTCGGAGTAGGCGCCGAGGACGTACAGCAGCTGGCTGGAGGCCAGCATCACGACGACGGTGACGACGCCGAGCCAGGTGATCCGCCCGGAGAGCAGGCGACCGGCCGAGCGCGATCCTCGCACCGCTGAGGAGAGCACCCCGCCGGCTCGGGCGAGGCGCAGCGTGCGCAGCGCCCGGGCGAAGCGCAGGAAGGGCAGCGCGAGGAAGAGCACCTGCCACCAGTTGCGGGCCCAGAACCGCTTCTGGTCCTTCGCGATGTAGGCCCGCAGCGCGAACTCACCGACGAACACGGCCCACAGCACCCAGCCGAGGACGCTGAGCGTCGTGACCAGCCACGGGGCGGTGGCCAGCAGCTGGGCGAGGAAGAGCAGGGCGAAGAGCACCCCGAGGACGCCCATGGGCTTGTCGAGCTCTCGGGCGAGCTCCTCGGCGCGGGTCAGCTCCGGTGTCAGGGGCGCGGCGCTGGCTCTCACCGCCCGATCATGCCGTCACTCGTGCCACGACACGAGCGCGGCCGCCGACTACCCGTCTCGGAGGGGTGCGCCGGCGACCGCGACCGCTGGCAGGTCTCAGATGTCGTAGTAGAGCTCGAACTCGTGGGGGTGGGGTCGCAGGCGGATGGGGTCGATCTCCTGCGTGCGCTTGTACTGGATCCACGTCTCGATGAGGTCCTCGGTGAACACGCCGCCCTCGGTGAGGTAGTCGTGGTCGGCCTCGAGGGCGTCGAGGGCCTCGCCGAGGGAGGCGGGGCACTGCGCGATGTTCGCGTGCTCCTCCGGGGGGAGCTCGTAGAGGTCCTTGTCGATGGGGTCCGGCGGCTCGATGCGGTTCTGGATGCCGTTCAGCCCCGCCATGAGCATCGCGGCGAAGGCCAGGTACGGGTTGGAGCTGGCGTCGGGCACCCGGAACTCGATGCGCTTGGCCTTGGGGTTGGTGCCGGTGATGGGGATGCGCACGCACGCGGAGCGGTTGCGGGCGGAGTAGACAAGGTTGATCGGCGCCTCGTAGCCGGGCACGAGGCGGTGGTAGCTGTTCACCGTGGGGTTCGTCAGCGCGAGCAGCGAGGGCGCGTGGTGCAGCAGGCCGCCGATGTACCACCGGGCGGTGTCCGAGAGGCCGCCGTAGCCGGACTCGTCGTAGAACAGCGGCGCGCCGTCCTTCCACAGGCTCTGGTGCACGTGCATGCCCGAGCCGTTGTCACCGAAGAGCGGCTTGGGCATGAACGTCGCCGTCTTGCCCGCGTTCCAGACGACGTTCTTGACGATGTACTTGAAGAGCATGGTCTTGTCGGCCGACCTCGCGAGGGAGTCGAACCGGTAGTTGATCTCCGCCTGACCAGCGGTGCCGACCTCGTGGTGGGCCCGCTCCACCTGCAGGCCCTGGGCGTCCAGCGCCAGGGAGATCTCGTCGCGCAGGTCCGCGAAGTGGTCCGTCGGCGGCACGGGGAAGTACCCGCCCTTGTAGGGCGTCTTGTACCCGCGGTTGCCGCCCTCCTCGACGCGGCCGGTGTTCCACGCCGCCTCGATGGAGTCGATGTGGTAGAAGCTCTCCTGCTGGCTGGTCT
>JARIBR010000164.1 GCA_029258695.1 Quadrisphaera sp. | reverse complement strand
TCGTCTACATCCCCGAGTACGTCGTCGGCCACTGGTGGGAGCAGGCCTTGCACAACCAGACCGCGCTGCGGTTGAAGACCCGGCTGCTGTTCACGCCCGGGGTCGTCGTCGCGTCCGTGCCGTGGCTGCTGCAGTCCGCGGAGGGCGGCGAGGACCGGTGGGACGGCCGCGCGCCCGGCATGGTGCGCCAGGGGCTCGCGAGGCCGCCCGAGCAGGACCGCTCCGCCGCGACGGCGGAGCAGCGGTGAGCGCCGAGCCCGTCCGCGACGATCCCCCGCGTGCTGAGGTCGTCGGCCGCGAGATCGACGTCGAGGTGGGTCCCATCGCCCACGGGGGCCACTGCGTGGCCCGGGTCCACGACGACGGGGACGCCGGCGCCGGACGCGTGCTGTTCGTGCGCCACGCCCTGCCCGGCGAGCGCGTGCGGGCCCGGGTGACCGAGGGGGTCGAGTCCGACGCCTACTGGCGCGCCGACGCCGTGGCCGTGCTGCGGGCCTCGCCGGACCGCGTGGTCCCGCCCTGCCCGTGGGCCGGCCCGGGGCGGTGCGGCGGGTGCGACCTCCAGCACGTCGCCGTCCCCGCCCAGCGCGGGCTCAAGGCGGCCGTGGTGCGCGAGCAGCTCTCGCGCCTCGCAGGCCTGGACGTCGAGGTGGAGGTCGAGCCGGTGCCCGTGCCGGGTTCGGGCGACGGCGCGGAGCGCTCCGACGGCTCGGACGCCGTCGACGGCCTGCGCTGGCGCACCCGCGTGCACTTCGCCGTCGACCCCTCGGGACGCGCGGGTCTGCGCGAGCACCGCAGCCACCGCGTCGTGCCCGTGGACCGCTGCCTCATCGCTTCCGCGGCGGCGGACGACGCCGACGTCCCCGCGCGCCGCTGGCCCGGGGCCTCCGGGGTCGACGTCATCGCCCCCCACGCCGACGGCGACGACCTCGCCCAGCGGTTGCTCGTCATCACCCCCGTCGCCGGGTCCGGCAAGCGTCCCCGCCTGCCCGAGGTGGCTCCCGAGGACTCCCTCGCGCTCGCTCCGGCCCCCCCGGCGCGCCGCCGCGGGCGCTCGCGGCCCGCGCCCGCTGGGGAGAGCGCTCTGGAGCGGGTGCGCGGTCGGACCTGGGTGCGCGAGGTCGTGCCCGTCGACGGGCTCGACCCGATGGGCTTCCGGGTCACCGGGACGGGTTTCTGGCAGGTCCACGCCGGTGCTCCCGCGGCGCTGAGCGCGGCGGTGCTGGAGGCGCTCGACCCGCAGGAGGGGGAGCGGGCCCTGGACCTCTACGCGGGGTCGGGGCTGTTCACCGCCGCGCTCGCCCAGCGCGTCGGTGGCGGCGGGTCGGTCACGGCCGTGGAGGGTGACGCGCGGGCGGTGGCCGACGCGCGGCGCTCCCTGCGCGGCCTGGGCCACGTCTCCCTGGTGCACGCCCCCGTCGGCGCGGCGTCCCTGCGGCAGCGGGGCTCGGTCGGGGACGGGAGCAGCGGTGACGGTGAGGTCCACGACGCCAGCACCGGCGCCGTCGACGTCGTGGTGCTCGACCCCCCGCGCACGGGGGCGCGCCGTGAGGTGGTCGAGGCCGTCGCCGCGCTGCGCCCGCGGGCCGTCGCCTACGTCGCGTGCGACCCGGCGGCGCTGGCCCGCGACGTCGCGACGTTCGCCGAGCACGGCTACGCCCTCGAGGGCCTGCGTGCCTTCGACATCTTCCCCATGACCCACCACGTGGAGTGCGTGGCGCGGCTGGTGCCCGCGAGCGGCGCCTGAACCGGCAGCCGCGGCCGCCGTCCCGCCGGCCAGCGCTGACCGGGGACGCCGCGCCGCGCTGAACCCGGTGGCCCACGCCGACCGGGGACGCCGCGCCGTGCTGAGCCGTCCGTCAGCGCGGTGGGGCGTCCCCGGTCGCGGGGGAGCGGTCCGGCCGTCGCCCTCAGCCTTGCGCGGCGGCGGACCAGGCGGCCCTCACCGACGTCCTCGACCCCGTCCGCAGCAGCGAGCCGCGGTACAGGCGCGAGGCCAGCATGACGAGGACCGCGGTGGTGGCGGCGATGACCCCCGCCGAGGCCAGCGCCTCCCACCAGGCCGCGTCGCCGATGAGCAGGCGCCGGGGCATCGAGAGGGGGGCGGTGAAGGGCACGTAGGACAGCGCGGTCAGCATGGGCCCCGGCGTCGTGACCCAGATGCTCGCGAAGAACGGCAGCATCACCACGATCTGGAGGGGCACGGTCGTCGACTGCAGGTCCTCGATGCGCGCCGCCAGCGCCCCGGCGGCCGCCCACAGCGTCGAGAGCATGGTGAAGCCGAGGAGGAAGAACACGAGGAACCAGCCGCTGGCCGGGGCGACGGCGGCGATGAGGTCGCCCTGCCCGGACGCGGCCAGCGCCAGCAGGCCCACGGCGAAGATGCCGACGATCTGCCCCACGGCCAGCACGGAGGCGCCGGCGACCTTCCCGACGAGCAGGGCCCGGACGGGCACCGCGGCCACGAGCAGCTCCACCACCCGGCTCGCCTTCTCCTCCGTGACGGACTGGGCGATCTGGAAGCCGAAGAGGTAGACGGTGAAGAAGAACAGCAGCGCGAAGACGATCGCCACGATGCTCGCCACCTGTGACGCGCCGCTGTCGTCGAGCAGGCGCAGGCTCACCGGGGTCTGGGTCACCGCCTCGACCTGGTCCGCGCTCGCGCCGAGATCCGCGAGCACGGCGCTCGTCCGCTGCGCCTGCAGGGAGGTGCTCACCGCGTCGAGCAGGCCGGAGGGCACGGTGTCGGCGGCGATGAGCTGCAGCTCGCCGCCCG
>JARIBR010000043.1 GCA_029258695.1 Quadrisphaera sp. | reverse complement strand
TCGCCGCCCGCGACGCTGACGCGCCGGGACCGGCGCAGCGCCAGAGCCTGCTGGACGCCTCCAGCGGAGCACTGCCGAGCGCCGTGCTCGGCCACCAGCACCGCATGACCACCGCGCTGACCTCCCTCGCCCAGCCCGTCGCGGGCACAGCCCTGGGACGGGCCGTGGCGCCGAGCGCCCCGTGGGCCGCGTCGACGCGGTGGGTCACCGTCGAGGCCGCGCCCGAGGGGGACCAGCCCGAGGGAGACGAGCCCGAGGGAGACGAGCTCGAGGGGGACCGGGACGCAGGCGCGGCGCGCTCCGCGTGCACGGCCCGCGTCGTCGAGCTCATGGCCGAGCACGCCCGTCAGCGGCCGCACGCCTCCCTCGCCGTCGTCGCGCTGACCCGGCCCGAGGCCCGCGCCGTCGCGGACGCCGTGCGCGTCGCCTACCGCGAGGACGCGGTGCTCCGGGACTTCCTCGTGAGCGCCGTCGGCGAGCGCGGTGAGCGGTTCGTGGTGACCGACGTGGCCCGCAGCGGCGACACCGTGCGGGACGCGGTGGTCGTGAGCGCCGGGGACCTCCCCGTCCGCGGCCGGTCCGGGCGCTCACGCGACGTGGGCGACCTGCTGGCGGTGGCCCTGACCCGCGCCCGCTCCCACGTGGCGCTGGTGACGACCGAGCGCTCCACGGCCGGCTCACCGGCGCTCCAGTCGGTGGCGGTGGACCTCGCCCGCCCGCAGGCCCAACCGCAGGTGCCGCGCTCGCCGCTGCTCGCGCGGTGGGTATCGGGGCTCGGCGACGGCGTCAGGGCGCTCCCGTCGCCGGTGGCCGGGGTCGAGCTGTTGCTCACGAGCACCGAGCACCCCCGGCGCGGGGTGGCGGTCCTCGGTGACCTCACGGACCCGCTCGTCGGCGCTGACCCTCGCGGGGGCCGGGACGGCGGCGACGCGCGTCGCGAGCGCGGTCCCGTCCCGCCGGGCGCCGGCGCCGAGCAGCTGGCGCGCGTCGTCTCGCGCGAGCTCGACCTGCCGGGGGAGCTGACCGCCGCGGGGTGGACCCCCGTGCGCGTCGGAGCCGTCGAGCTGTTCACCGACCCGGCCGCCGCGACGCGCCGCGTCGAGCAGGTGTGGTCCGGGCGCGTCGACCGCGCGTCGTGAACGGCGCCCCGCCCTCGCCGGGACGCGTCCCCGGTGCTCGCCCGCGGGCGGCCCGCACCCGGGGCGCCCCGGGGGGTCGACCTGCGAGCCAGGCCGACCCGGGGCAGGTGCGCGACGACACGGACGTGGGCTGGGGGGAGCACCCTGGCACCGCCGCGGACGCGGAGGGTGACGAGCGCTGGCTGCGGGAGCGTCCGCCGCACTGGGCGTGAGCGACCACGCGGCGCCGCACCCGTGCGATCGGTCTTGGCGGGTCACCGTGGCCGGTGCTACGCCCTGACCGGCTCGACCGGCTCGACCGGCTCATCAACCGGTTCGACCGGCTCCATCGGGGGGTGCCGGCCGGTCGCGCGCGGCGCCGTCACGGAGCAGGTCTCGGATCTCCCGCAGCAAGGCCACGTCGGCCGGCAGCGCCGGGGCCTGCTCGGGCTGCTCCAGCTCGTCGGCGTCGCGCAGGGCTTTGAGCCGGTTGAGGGGGACGACGACGAGGAAGTACACCACCGCGGCGACGACGAGGAAGTTGACCAGAGCGGTGAGCACCGGACCGATGAGGATGGTCGTGCCGTTCACCGTCGGGCCGACGCCGTCGAGGTTCGGCACCCCGCCCACCAGGGCGATGAGGCTCCCGATGAAGTCGATCGCGACGGCGTTGACCACGGCGGTGAACGCCGCCCCGACCACCACCGCCACCGCGAGGTCGACGACGTTGCCGCGCACGATGAAGTCCTTGAACCCGGCGATGACGCCGGGACGCTCGGTGGCCATGGCGCCGGAGCGTAGCGACGCGCAGCGCGGACCTCGCAGGTACGGCAGGGGTCGCTGCGGGGTCAGCGCGGCGCTCACGGGGCGGCCACGACGCCCAGGACCAGCGGCTGCTCGGCGCCGGCGTCCGCGACGGCCTGGGCCTGGGTGGCGCTGAGCGCGAGCACGGCGACCGGCGCTCCCCCGGCGCTGCTCACCAGCGCGCCGCCCGTCACCGGTGGGGGCGGCATGAGCACCACCGCGCGGTCGACGAGCAGGCCGGCGTCGGGTCGCCCGGGGGCTCCCGGGGTCTCCCGTGGGTCCTCGAGGACCGGCTCGCCGAGCCCCGGCCCACCGGGGCCGAGGTGACCGGCGGCTGGGTCGCCCAGGGCCGGGTCGGCGGCACGCCCCGGTGGTGCGGCGACGATGACGGCGACCGTGTCGCCGGCGCGCACGGCGCCGTCGGGCAGCGTCTGCGCCAGCGGGACCGGTACCGCGAGGGTCCCTCGGGGGGCGCCGTGCAGCAGCCCCGGCCCGAGGGTGCGCAGCGTGGTGACGAGCTCGCCGCGCCCCAGCGGGGCGGTGAGGACGCCACCGAGCAGCCGGTCACGCTCGCCCTCCGCGACCGCGCTCGGCGGGACCAGGGAGGTCGGCAGCCGGGTGGCGGCGAGGTCGGTCGCGGCCAGCTCGTGGCCGGCGGGCAGATCCGCCCGCGCCGTGACCACCGCCGCCGTGGCGACGCCCGGGGGTCGGAGCACCAGGAGCGAGGCGGCCAGCGCCACCCCGAGGAGCAGCGCGAGGAGGGGACGTCGGGCCCGCCGCAGCAGGCGGCGCCGGCGCAGGCGCGCCTCGTGCTGGCGGACGGCCTGCCCGAACCCCTGCTCGTCGTCCGGTGTCCAGCCCACGAGCCTCATGGCGGCGACGCTAGGCCGGCTGGCGACGGGCGGGCCGCGCCGGTCGTCGCCCTGTGGACGGCGCGCCGGCCAGGGGCACCGCCTGTGGACAGACGGGGACGTGGACCGCGCTCAGCTGGTCGCGGAGCCGCCGGACGAGCCGGAGCCGGTGGACGACGACCCGCTCGAGGAGCTGGCGGCCGCCTTCTGGGGTGCGGCGCTCGAGCCGGTCTTCTCCGTCGACCCGCCCGTCGACCCGCCCGTCGACCCGCCCGAGTCGGCTGACCCGCCCTTGTCGCCCGAGGAGCCCGAGCCGCTGCCCGAGCCCTCGCCCGATGAGCCGTTCTTCGCGCCCGATCCCTCGGGGGCGCGGGAGTCGTTGCGGTAGAAGCCCGACCCCTTGAAGACCACGCCGACGTTGTCGAAGCGCTTGCGCAGCCGCCCGGCGCACTCCGGGCACTGCGTCAGGGCGTCGTCGGTGAAGGACTGCCGTACCTCCAGGGAGTGCTGGCACGCGGTGCAGGTGTAGGCGTAGGTGGGCACGAGAGCTCCTCGGGCGGGTGGCTGGTGGGCGAGCGGTCGCGCGTCGCCCGGCTGCTCTGCTGATCGTTCGGGCTGGCACTCGTCCTGCCCGACTGCCAATACTACGCGCCGGGAGCGTCCGCGTCGGTGCGAGGCGGGCTCCAGCCGGCGAGACGCCCGCCCTGGTCGACCTGACGGAGCCGTTCCTCGGTGGCCTCGCGCACGGTCTCGAGGGCGACGACGAGGAGCTCGTCGCCCCGGCGGAGCGTCGTGCGGCGGTCGGGCACGGTCGCCGCGCCCCCGCGGACGACGAGCGTGACGTGGGCTCCCTCCGGCAGGCGGAGCTCGAAGACCTCGACGCCGTGCAGCCGCGAGCGCGGGCCCACGACCACCTGGAGGACGTCGGCGTCCATGGCCCCCAGGGGCGCCGCGTCGAGCTCGAGGGTGTGGGAGATCTCGTCGCTGAGCCTCAGGCGGCGTGCGAGCAGCGGCAGCGTGGGCGCCTGCAGCACCGTGAAGACCACGACGAGCACGAAGACCACCTCGACGAGCCCGCCGCCGCCCAGCACCGTGACGCCGCGCTCGCTGGGGATCGTCGCCAGCACGACGGGCACCGCCCCCCGCAGGCCTCCCCAGCTCAGGAGCACCTGCTCGCGGACGCCGACCCTGAACCAGCTGACCGAGGCGATCACCGACAGGGGACGGGCCACGAGCAGCAGCACGGCGCCGATGAGCAGGGCCGGCAGCAGGGAGGACCCGAGCGCGGAGACGTCGACGAGGAGCCCGAGCAGGACGAACAGGCCGATCTGCGCCAGCCACCCGAGGCCCTCGGCGAAGGAGGCCACGGCGTGGCGGTGGGGCAGCCGCACGTTGCCGAGCACCAGGGCGGCGAGGTAGACGGCGATGAAGCCGGAGAGGTGGGCCGCCGCCGCGGCGCCGTAAGCCAGGACGCACAGCGCGAGGACGGCGATGGGGTACAGCCCCGCGGACGGCAGGGCGACCGAGCGCAGCGCTCTCGCGCCCACCCAGCCCACGCCGAGACCGACGAGCGTGCCGCCCGCGAGCTCGACGCCGGCGAGGGTGACCAGCTGCCACGCCGGCTCCTGCTCCCCGCCGGCGAGCACGTCGGTCAGCGCGACCACGGTGATCACCACGGGGGCGTCGTTGAAGCCGGACTCGGCCTCGAGCAGACCGGTCAGGCGGGGAGGCAGGGGGACGCTGCGCAGCACCGAGAACACGGCGGCGGCGTCGGTGGAGGAGACGACCGCGCCGAGCAGCATCGCCGGGGTCCACTCCAGCCCGACGAGGTAGTGCAGGGAGGCGCCCACCACGACCACCGAGATGGCGGTGCCGACCGTCGAGATCATGGCGGCCGGCGCGACGACCGGCCGCATGCTGGCCCAGCGGGTGGTCAGCCCGCCCTCGACGAGGATGAGCACGAGGGCGCAGTAGCCCAGGACGGTCGTGAGGCCGAAGTCGCTGAAGGAGATCCCCAGGCCTGACCCGCCGAGGAGCACCCCGAGGCCGAGGTAGACCAGCAGCGACGGCGTCCCGGTGCGCACCGCGACGCGCACGGCGGCGACGGCGGCGATGAGCACGACGGCGCCGATGAGCAGGGCCTGGTTGAGCTCGTCGATGCTCACGCGTGGCCCTTCCCGTCGGTGGCGTCGTCGCGGCGGCCAGCTCGAGCGGCGGGTGGCTCACCCGTCACCGATCGACGCTCGCCCGGAGCGGGGATGCTACGGGAGCACCTGCCACCGGGTCGGGGTCACGACGGCGTGGACCGGCACGTCGTGCGGCTCGACCGGCCAGGCGCCGTGACCGAGCAGCTCGTCGTCGTGGACGACCGCGACGAGGAGGGGTCGCGGCGCACGGCTCGCCCCGCTGCCCGCACGGCTGCTGGGCCCCCTCCCGGTGGGCCCGGGAGGTTCGCCGGGCACGACGAGCGAGGCGAGCGTGCGGTCGTAGTGGCCACCGCCCTGGCCGAGGCGGTGCCCCGAGGCGGTGACGGCGAGCGCCGGCAGCAGCACGACGTCGGCGTCGTCGATGGTCCGCCACGACTCGTCGGCCTCCTGCGACTCGTCGGCCGGGGGGATCGCGCCGGCGCTGCGACGCCCGCCCGCCCCGGCGCCGCCGTCCTCGACCCACGCGAGCGGAGCGGCGCCGCCGGGCACCACGACGGGGAGCAGCACCGTGGTGCCCCGGGCCGCCAGCGCCGTGCGGAGCGCTGCGGTCCCGGGCTCGGTGGGGGTCGAGGCATAGGCGGCGACGACGCGGACCTCCCCGGTGAGCCCGTCGAGGAGCCCGAGCGCCGAGCGCGCCACCCCCCGCGCGGCGGCGGTGCGCTCGTCGGCCGTGCGGGCGCGCCGTCGGGCGCGCACGGCGGCGCGGGCGTCGGTCTTGCTCCGCGGGGCTCGTCCGTCCACGCGCCCATGATGGCCACGCGCCCGTGGCGGTGGGCACGGGCGGGCACGGGTGGGCACGGTCGCGCTCCACGGGCCCTCCGGCCCCACCCGTCCAGCACCCCTGCCGGCGGCCGGGCGCCGGTCGGGCCCGGGCGATAGCCTCCAGCGCATGACCGAGTCACCCGCTGAGCAGGCCACCTCCCCGGTGAGCGGCGCCGCGCCGCGCCGCGCCCGCAAGGCGGTGATCCCCGTCGCGGGCCTGGGGACCCGGTTCCTGCCGGCGACCAAGGCGACGCCGAAGGAGATGCTCCCGGTCGTCGACAAGCCGGCCATCCAGTACGTCGTCGAGGAGGCCGCCGGCGCCGGTCTGGGCGACGTCCTCCTGGTCACCAGCCGCACCAAGAAGGCCATCGAGGACCACTTCGACCGCAACCCCGAGCTCGAGAGCGCCCTGGAGGCCAAGGGCGACGACGCCCTGACGGCGGCCACGCGTGCCTCCGACTCCCTCGCCGACGTGCACTCCGTGCGCCAGGGGGAGGCCAAGGGCCTCGGCCACGCGGTGCTGTGCGGCAAGGACCACGTCGGCGACGAGCCGTTCGCCGTCCTCCTCGGTGACGACCTCATCGACGAGCGCGACCACCTCCTCGCGCGCATGGTCGAGGTGCAGGAGGAGCACGGGGGGTCGGTCGTGGCCCTGCTCGAGGTCCCGCGGGACCAGGTGCACCTCTACGGCTGCGCCGAGCTGGAGGAGGGCTCCGCCGTGGACCAGGGGGACGAGGGCGACGTCGTGACGGTCACCGGCATGGTGGAGAAGCCGGACCCCGCTGACGCCCCGTCGAACCTGGCCATCATCGGCCGCTACGTGCTCGACCCCTCGGTCTTCGAGGTCCTCGAGGACACCCCGCCCGGCAAGGGCGGTGAGATCCAGCTGACCGACGCCCTGCAGACCCTCGCGAAGCGTGACGGGCCCGGCGGCGGGGTGCGCGGGGTGGTCTTCCGCGGTCGGCGCTACGACACCGGCGACAAGGTCGAGTACCTCAAGGCCGTCGTGCGCCTGGCCTCGTCCCGCGACGACCTCGGCCCGGAGCTGCGCCCGTGGCTGACGCAGTGGGTCGAGTCCGGCTTCGACGACTCCCTGCCCACGCACGCCCCGGTCGAGTGAGCCGGCCCTCCTCGTGACGCCGGCGCCGGCCACGCCCCCGGGGACGACCAGCGTCGACGACCACCTCGCGGCCTGCCTCGCGGCGGTCTCGCCGCGCGCGGCCGCCGACGTCGACCTGCTCGAGGCGCTCGGCTGCGTCCTCGCCGCCGACGTGCGCGCGCCCGCGCCGCTGCCGCCGTTCGACGCCTCGGCCATGGACGGCTACGCGGTGCGCCGCGCCGACCTCGACGGTGCCAGCGCGTCGAGCCCGTCGACCCTGCCGGTCACCGGGGACCTGCCCGCTGGCGCGCCGGCCCCGCTGGTCCTGGCGCCGGGAACCGCCATCCGGATCATGACCGGCGCGCCGGTCCCCGCGGGGGCGGACGCCGTCGTGCCCGTGGAGGTGACCGACGGCGGTGGGGGCACCGACGCTGCCGGGGGCCCGGGGACGGGCAGCGTCGTCGTCACCGAGCAGCCGCGCGAGGGTGCGCACGTGCGCCCGGCGGGTGACGGCGTGGGCGAGGGGGACCTGCTGGTGCGCGGCGGCACCCGGCTGGGCCCCCGGCACGTGGCGCTCCTGGCCGCGGCCGGGCGCGCGCGGGTCAGCGTCCACCCCCGCCCACGGGTGGTCGTGGTCTCCACCGGCGACGAGCTCGTCGAGGTCGGCGAGCCGCTGTCCTTCGGCCAGGTCCACGACTCGAACTCCCTGGCCCTCGTCGCGGCCGCCCGCGCTGCGGGGGCCCACGCCGAGCGGGTGCGCGCCGTGGGGGACGACCCCGGGCCGGCCCTGCTGGAGGTGCTGCACGAGGCCGCCGACCGGGCCGACCTGCTGGTCACCACCGGCGGGGTGTCCGCGGGGGCCTACGACGTGGTGAAGGCGGTGCTCAGCGCGGCCGGGCTCGCCCGGTTCGTCAGCGTGGCCATGCAGCCGGGCAAGCCGCAGGGCCTCGGCGCCGTCACGACGCCGGACGGTCGCGTGGTGCCGGTGATGACCCTGCCCGGCAACCCCGTCAGCGCCTACGTCTCCTTCGAGGTCTTCGTGCGCCCCGCGCTGCGCGCGATGCTGGGCCAGCGCCGTCCCGGGCGGGTCCGCGTGCCGGCGACGGCCTCGCGCGGGTGGAGCTCGGCGCCGGGCAAGCGGCAGTTCGTGCGGGGGCTCGTCCGTCGCCGCGGCCACGCCGAGGGCGTCGGGCTGGCCGTCGCCCCGGTCGGCGGCCACGGGTCCCACCTCGTCGCGGACCTCGCGCACGCCAACTGCCTCGTCGACGTCCCCGCCGACGTCGTGGAGGTCGCCCCCGGAGACGCGGTGGAGTGCCTGCTCCTCGACGACGAGGTGGCGGCGACGGAGGAGGCCCCGTGAACCCCGAGCCTGGCCAGGGCGCTCGGCTCACCCACCTGGACGACGCCGGCCGCGCCCGGATGGTGGACGTCAGCGACAAGGAGATCAGCGTCCGCACCGCCCGCGCCACCGGCCGGGTGCGGTGCTCCCCGGACGTGGTCGCGGCGCTGCGCGACGGCAGCGTGCCCAAGGGCGACGCCATCGCCGTCGCGCGCCTGGCCGGCATCGCCGCGGCCAAGCGCACCCCCGAGCTCGTGCCCCTGGCCCACCCGGTCGCCGTGCACGCGGTGGACGTCGAGGTCGAGGTCACCGACGATGGGGTCTCGCTGGCGGCGACCGTGCGCAGCCGCGACCGCACCGGCGTCGAGATGGAGGCCCTGACCGCGGTGGCGGTCGCGGGCCTGGCGATGGTGGACATGATCAAGGCGATCGATCGCCGCGCAGAGATCACGGACGTGAGGGTGGTGGCCAAGAGTGGCGGACGAAGCGGTGGCTGGGAGCGCTGAGCCCATGGAGGCCGCACCGATGGGGGCTGACCCCGTGGACGACGGGCCCATGGACGCGCAGGGGCCCACCTCGGAGCAGGTGGCGGCGGGCCGGCGAGCTGTCGTCGTCGTGGCGTCGACGCGCGCGGCGGCCGGGACGTACCCCGACGACGCAGGGCCGATCCTCGTCGCGGGGCTGCGCGAGGCAGGGTTCGAGACCTCCGACGCCGTCGTGGTCCCGGACGGCCCCGCGATCGGCGACGCCCTGCGCGCGGCCGTCGACGCCCGCGCCGACGTGGTCCTCACCTCGGGGGGGACGGGGCTCAGCCCCACCGACGTCACGCCCGAGCAGACGCGCCCCCTGATCGACACCGAGGTCCCGGGCATCGCGGAGGCCCTGCGCACCAGCGGGGTCGGGGTGCCGACGTCGATCCTCTCCCGCGGGGTGGCTGGTCTATCGGGGGCGACGCTCATCGTCAACGTCGCCGGCTCCCCGGGGGCGTGCCGCGACGCGATGAGGGTCCTCGAGCCGGTGCTGGTCCACGCCGTCGGCCAGGTCCGCGGCGGGGACCACCCCCGGTCGGACCACCCTCGGTCGCACCACCCCGGGGGCGCCCACGGCGACGGGGCCGGCGCGCCGCACGAGCACTGACGTGGTGATCAGCTGGCCGGTGCGCCTGGAGCGAGGCGACATCGTGCTGCGCCCGCTGCACCGGCGCGACGCCGCCGCGTGGTCCGAGGTGCGCTCCGCCAATGTCGCGTGGCTCCGGCCCTGGGAGGCGACCAGCCCCGACGGGCGCCTGGTGCCGCTGGGCTACCCCGCGATGCTGCGCTCGCTCGCCGCGCAGGGCCGGGCCGGCACGTCGGTGCCGCTGGCGATCGTGTGGCGCGGGCGGCTCGCGGGCCAGGTGACGGTCGCGGGCATCGAGGCCGGGTCGATGCGCTCGGCCAGCATCGGGTACTGGCTGGACGGCCGCCTCGCGGGGCAGGGGATCATGCCGCGCGCCGTGGCGATGGTCATCGACCACTGCTTCACGACGCTGCGCCTGCACCGCGTGGAGATCAACGTCCGCCCGGAGAACGCCGCGAGCCGCCGCGTGGTGGAGAAGCTGGGGCTGCGCCTCGAGGGCACGCGCGTGGCCTACCTCCACATCGACGGCGCGTGGCGCGACCACCTCAGCTATGCGCTCACCGCTCCGGAGGCCGCCGACGGCGCCTGGGCGCGCCTGGTGCGCGCGGACGGCCCGCTGCGTCGTCCCCGGCGGCTCCCGTGGGGAGCCCCCGTGGACGGTCCTGCCTGACGTCCGAGGTCTGTCAGTCACTTCAGTCACACGAGTCACAGGCTTCCCATCAGCCACGGGAGCCTCTACAGTCCCCGCATGGGTGGCAGCGGACTTCTCGTGCTGGGCGTCGTGCTGCTGTGGCTGTTCGGGGCGATGCCCCACTGGGTGCGGCGCCGTGAGGAGCTGGCCCACGGCTGCGAGCTGGTCGAGACCGACGCCCGGGAGCTCGTGCTGAGCGCTCGGTCCACGGCGCGCAGCGCGGGCTCGGGCCCGAGCAGCGCGGGGCTCCTGGGACGGCCGAGGACCGCTGCGCTGCCCATGACGGCCACGGCGGGTGGGGGACGGGCGCAGGGGAAGGCGCCCGAGCCCCACCCGGCCGTGGCTCCCCGTCGCGCTCCCGCGGCGGTGAGGGGTGGCGCGGTGGCCGTCGGTCGCCGGCGGCGTCCGTCGCCGGCCCTGCGCGCCGCCGTGCTGGTCCTCGGGTGCGCCCTGGTCGTCACCCCGTCGGTCCTGCTGCTGAGCAGCGGCGCCCCGGTGGTCACCGCGGCGCTCGCGGGGGTCGCCTCCGTGGTCGTCGCGCTCGTGACGCTGCGGCTGCGGGCACGTCGCCGGGCGGTCGCCCGCACCGCCGTGCTGCGCCGCGTGGGCGCCGGCCGGCCGCTGTCGCTCGTCGAGGCCCGGCGTCCTGAGCGCGACGCGGCGGGCACCTCGCGCCGGCCGCAGCAGCAGGGCGTCGAGCGGCGCCAGGCGGTCGGCGCCTGACGCCCGGTGCGCGCCTGGCCTCGGGGTCGCGCAGGGCGGTGATAGCCTCGAGCCGCCCGCCAGGGGCTGTGGCGCAATTGGTAGCGCACCTCGGTCGCATCGAGGGGGTTAGGGGTTCGAGTCCCCTCAGCTCCACCAGCAACTCGGCTCCACCAGGACACTCGCTCCACCGACCGGCTCCGTCAGCAGCGAGGCTGCCGGGACCTACCGCTCGGCGAGCGTCCCCTCCACGGCCGCGGCCAGGCGCAGCAGCGCCACGTCGTCGTGCGCCCGGCCCTCCACGCACAGCCCCACGGGGAGCCCGCCGCTGCTCCTGCCCGCGGGGAGCGCCACGACGGGCAGGCCCGCCACGGTGCCGGGGCCGGTGTTGCGGATCACGGTGTCGAACACCGGCACCTCGCGCCCGCCCAGCACCGTCGTGGCGTTCTGCCCGGCCAGCGTCGGCAGCACCGGGGTGGTCGGCCACACCATCGCGTCCAGGCCCGAGGAGGCGAAGGCGTCGGCGAGGTCTCGCTGCAGCCGCCACCGGGCGGCGCGGGCCGCGGCGTAGGCCGGCGCCTCCACCGCGCCGGACGCCATGACCTCCACCAGCGCCCGCACGTCCGGCGAGGCCACGCGAGCGGCCAGCTCCTCCCACGGAGACAGCGCGTCGGGTGAGCCCGCCGTGACGAGGCGCTCGCGCAGCGACGTCGCCGCCTCGTGGAGGACCAGGGTGATGCCGTCCGCGGCGGCGACCTCGACGTCGCCGGGCACGTCCACCTCGACGACGCTCGCCCCGGCGGCCCGCAGCGCGTCCAGCGCCTCCTGCACCACCCCCGCGACCTGGGGGTCGACGTCGGCGAACCAGCTGCGCGGCGCCCCCAGCCGCACCCCCGCCAGCGACGGTGCACCGGCCGGAGCGCTGTGCGGCTGGTGGGTGACGACGGTGTCGACCGTCTGCACGTCGGCGACGGTGCGGGCGTGGACGCCCACGGTGTCGCGGCTCGCGGAGATCGTCACCACGCCGTCCCGCGGCCAGCGACCCGTCGTCGGGCGGTAGCCCACGACGCCGCACCACGACGCGGGGATCGTCACCGAGCCGCCGGTGTCGGTGGCCAGGGCGACCGGCACGACCCCGAGCGCCACGGCCACCGCGCTGCCGCCGCTGGAGCCGCCGGCGCTGTGCGCGGGGTCGGCCGGGTTCAGCACCGGGCCGTACGTCGCGTTGTCGCTCGTGATGCCGAGCGCCAGCTCGTGCATGTTGGTCTTGCCGACCACCACCGCGCCGGCCGCCCGCAGCGCCGCGACGACCCCGGCGTCGGCCTGCGCGGGCGTGGTGGGCAGCAGGGGGCTGCCGGCGGTGGTCGCCAGCCCCGCGACGTCGACGTTGTCCTTGACCGCCACGCCGACCCCGGCCAGCGGACCGTCGCCGGGCACGTCAGCGTGCGGTTCCTCGGCCACGGCGATCCACGCGTGGTGCGACGCCGATGTGGCGTGGGCGAGGTCGGTGGCGCGCGCGAGCCGGGCGGCGCGTCCGGCGGCGTCCTCGGCGAGCCATCCCGCCAGCGTCGGGTCGTCCTGTGCTCGAGCCATGTCGTCGATCTCCCGGGTGAGGTGGGCGAGCCCGCGTCGTCGCGGTCCGTGGCATCATCGCGCGCCCCGGCTCCTTCCCGCGCGTCAGCGCCACCGGGCTCGCGTCAGCGACCGACGGCGTACCCCTGGGCGCCGCGCGGGTTCGCTGCCGCGGAGAGCACGCCGCTCGCGGGGTCGCGACGCACGCAGGACAGCCGCCCCAGGCTCCAGCCGTCGGCCACGCTCACCCGGTGCCCGCGCTCGCGCAGGTCGTCGAGCACGTCGTCGTCGTAGCGGTCCTCCATCACGAGCCCGCCCGGCGTCCAGGCCCGCGGCCAGAAGCTGCTCGGCACGCTCGTGGTGTGGAACGTCGGCGCGTCGACGCCCTGCTGGGGGCTCATCGCGCCGACGCGGGTGCGCAGCAGGTACGGCAGCTGCCACTGGTCCTGTTGATCACCGCCCGGGGTGCCGAGCGCCTCGACCACCTCGCCGTCGACGCTGAGCACCGTCGGCGTCAGCGTCGTGCGCGGCCGGCGCCCCGGCGTGAGCGCCGAGGGGCTGGCCGGGTCCAGCCACGTCATCTGCAGCCGGCTGCCCAGGGCGAACCCGAGGGCCGCGATGGTGGGGGAGGACTGCAGCCACCCGCCGGTCGGCGTCGCGGAGACCACGGTGCCCCACCGGTCCACCACGTCGAGGTGGCAGGTGTCGCCCCGCGTCGTCCCCGACGAGGAGACCGTGGGCTCACCCGCGGCGGGGGACGACGGCTGCTCCCCCTCGCCGCGCAGGGGCGGCGTCCACGGCTCGCCGTCCAGGCGGCTGGGTCGCAGCCGCGTCGAGGCGCTCGCCCCGACGAGCGAGCGGCGGTGCGCGGCGTGCTCGGCGGAGAGCAGCCGTGCCAGGTCCGCCTCGGGCAGGCCGTCGCCGTAGTGGCTCTCGCGGTCGGCCATCGCCAGCCTCATCGCCTCGACGGTGCGGTGGATCCCGTCCGCGGTGCTCAGGTCCAGCTCCGCGTCGTCGAAGCCCTCGAGCACCGTCACGGCCTGGAGCAGCGCCGGTCCCTGCGTCCACGCCCCGGCCTTGTGCACCCGCACCCCGCGGAGCTGCGCGCTGACGGTCTCCTCCCACGTCGCGGTGAAGGCGGCGACGTCCGCGCCGGTCATCACCCCCCGGTGCACCCCTCCGGTGGAGTGCCGGTGCGGCGTCGTCGCCACGAACGCGTCGATCGCCTCGGCGACGAAACCCTCCCGCCACGCCCGGCGCGCTCGCTCGACGCGCCCCTCGCGGGTGGCGCCGCCGCGGGAGATCTCGACGAGGCGGGTCAGCGTGGCTGCGTACGCCTCGTTGCGCACGAGGTCGCCGGCGCGCGGCGGTGCGCCGCGCGGCAGCCACGTCTGCGCGGAGGAGGGCCAGTCCTCGGTGAACAGCCGCTCGACGGTGGCGATGACCCTGGCGGCGGATGCCAGGAGCGGGTGGCCGTGGCGGGCGTAGCCGATGGCGTGGGCGAGCACGTCGTCCAGCTCCCACGTGCCGTGCTCGGCGAGGAGCAGCAGCCACGCGTCCACCGCCCCGGGCACCGCGGACGCCAGCCCCCCGGCGCCTGGCACGAGGTCGAGGCCCTCGCTGCGGTAGTGCTCGATGCTCGCGGCGGCCGGGGCGGGGCCCTGACCGGCGAGGACCTTCGGGTCGCGCCCGGCCGGGGCGACGATCGCGACGAGGTCGCCGCCGGGCCCGTTGAGGTGGGGCTCGACGACGTGGAGCACGAAGGCGGTGCTCACCGCGGCGTCGACGGCGGTGCCGCCGCGCTCCAGGACCGACTGGGCGCTCGCCGAGGCGATCCAGTGCGTCGAGGCGCACATCCCGAAGGTGCCCTGCAGGTCCGGTCGGGTCTGGACTCTCATGCTGCCTCCGGGTGCGGTGTCGGATCGGTGCCCACCCGGCACGCTCCCACGCGCGCGAGCGCGCCGCGCGGCCTCGGTGGTGCGGTGGCCGTGCGCGCTGGTCGCTGGCAGGTTGCTCCCGTGAGCACCTCGCTGAAGGACCTGCCCCGTCCGCTGGCGTTCGTCCTGGGTGGCGGGGCGAGCTTCGGGGCGGTGCAGGTGGGGATGCTCGGCGCCCTCGAGGAGGCGGGCGTGCGCCCGGACCTCGTCGTCGGCACCTCGGTGGGGGCGCTCAACGGGGCCATCCTCGCGACCGAGCCGGTCGGGGCGTCCCAGCGCCTGGAGGACGTGTGGCTGCCCATGCGCCGCCGCGACGTCTTCCCCGGCAACCCGCTGAGCCTGGTGTGGCGCCTGCAGCGCTCCGGCACCCACGCCGTCGGTGCCGAGGGCCTCGAGGAGACGATCGCGACGGTCGTGCCGGCGTCCACGTTCGCCGAGCTCGCCGTGCCGCTGTCGGTGGTGACGCTCGACCTGGTGACGGAGCGGACGCAGGTCGTCGACGACGGGGACCTCGTTCCCGCGCTGCTCGCCAGCGCGGCGATCCCCGGGGTCTTCGAGGCCGTCGACGTGGACGGGCGCGCGATGGTGGACGGCGGCGTGCTCGCCCTGGTCCCGGTGCTCCAGGCCCTGGAGCGCGGGGCGGCGTCGATGGTGGTGCTGGACTGCACCGTCCCGACGCTGGCGCCGCAGCGTGCGCGCGTGAGCGACGTGCTGACGTGGGTGACCCGGGTGCAGCAGCGTGCCCAGCTCGAGGCGTCGCTGCCCGCCGTCGCCGGCGCCGTGCCCGTGGTCTTCCTGCCGCCGCCGCCGGCACGGCGGGTGAGCCCGTTCGACTTCGACTCCACCGGTGACCTGGTGGACGACGCGCGGACCGCAGCCCGCGAGATGCTGCGCGGCCTCGTCGTCGAGGGCCCCGGCGTGCACGGCGACCCGTTCGGCCGCTACCGCGGCGCCCCCGCAGCGGACGGCTGAGGGGGCGCGCCGCTCAGAGGTCCGCGATCGCGCCGCCCGGGTCCTCGACGGCGTCGGCGACGAACCGCAGGAAGCCGCCGGCCGTCCCGCCGTCGCACACCCGGTGGTCGAAGGCGAGGGAGAGCTGGGTGATGCTGCGGGGCACCACCGCGCCGCCCACGACCCACGGGCGGGGGAGCACCCTCCCCATGCTGAGGATCGCGACCTCCGGGTGGTTGATGATGGCCGCGCTGCCGTCCAGGCCCATCACCCCGTGGTTGTTGAGGGTGAACGACCCGCCGCCCAGCTCCGCGGGGGAGGCGGCGCCGCTGCGGGCGGCGTCGACGAGGCGGCGGATCTCGGCGTCGAGGTTGCGGGCGCTGAGCCGGTGGGCGCCGCGCACCGCGGGGACCAGCAGGCCGCGCTCGGCCTGGACGGCGATGCCGAGGTTCACCCCGTCGAGCAGCACCACCTCGCCGGCGCCGGTGTCGAGGCGGGCGTTGAGCTCCGGGAAGCGCGCGAGGCCGGCGACGACGAAGCGCGCCACCAGGGCCAGCAGGCCGGGCCCGCGCTCACCGTCGCGTGCCAGCGCGCCGCGCAGCTCCAGGAGCGCGGTGGCGTCGACGTCCACCCAGGCGGTGGCCTCGGGGATCTCGGTGCGGCTGCGGGTCATCGCCTCGCTGATGGCCCGGCGCACCCCGCGCACCGGGACGCGGCGCAGCTCGGGCAGGCCGGTGCGCCGGTCGGTGCCCGCGTCCTTCTCACCGTCCGCCACGCCCACGGACGTGCGCGGCGCGGTCGGCGGTGCGCCTACGGACGTGCCCGACGCGGCCGGCTCGGGGTGCTCACGGCCAGGCTCCTGGGCGGCGGCGCCGTTCTTGCTCGGCGGCGTCGCTGGCGCGTGCACGTCCGTACCTGCGCTGGGAGTCGCTGTCGACGGGGGCGGCGTCGCTGGCGCGTGCACGTCCGTACCTGCGCTCGCCGGGTCGGGCGCCGCCGATGCCGCCTCGACGTCGGAGCGGGTGATCAGCCCGTCCGGTCCGCTCCCCTCGACGGCAGCCAGGTCCAGGCCCCGGCGGCGGGCCAGCGCGCGGACCAGCGGCGAGCTGACCAGCAGGGCGCGCGCCGGAGCGTCCACCGCGGCGGCCTCCTCGACGACGGTGACCTCCTCGACGACGGTGGCCTGTGCCTCGGCGCGCCCACGCCGGCCGCGCCGCCCGCCCCGGGAGGCCTCCGGCGCGGACGTGCCGTAGCCGATGAGCACGTGCCCGGAGCCACCGCGCTCCTCGGGCTCGGCGCCGGCCATCGTCATCAGCGCCGCGCCGACGGGCACCACGTCGCCCTCGGCGCCGTGCAGCTCACCGACCGTCCCGGCGAAGGGCGACGGCAGCTCGACGAGCGACTTGGCCGTCTCCACCTCGACGATCGGCTGGTCGACGACCACGGCGTCGCCGGCCGCGACGAGCCAGCGGACCACCTCCGCCTCGCTCAGCCCCTCGCCGAGGTCCGGCAGGGCGAAGACGTCGGCGCTCATCCTTCCTCCCACTGCAGCTCCTCGACGGTGTCCAGCACCCGGTCCACGCCGGGCAGGTGGTGGCGCTCCAGCTTCGGCGGGGGGTACGGGACGTCGAACCCCGTGACCCGGCGCACCGGGGCGGCGAGGGAGTGGAAGCACTGCTCCTGGACGCGCGCGACGATCTCCGAGGCCACGGACGCGAACCCCGGCGCCTCCGCCACCACCACGGCGCGCCCGGTGCGGCGCACCTGGTCCATCACGGTCTCGTCGTCGAAGGGCGTGATGCTCCGCAGGTCCACCACCGCGAGGTCACGGCCCTCGGTGGCGGCCTGCTCGGCGGCGGCCAGCGCCACCGCGACGGACGGCCCGTAGGCGATGAGCGTGGCGTCGGCGCCGCCCCGGCGGACCACCGCGCGCCCGATGGGAAGCGTCGACGCCGAGAGGTCCACCTCCTCCCTGGTGAAGTACTGCCGCTTGGGCTCGAGGAAGATCACCGGGTCGTCGGACTCGATCGCCGCGCGCAGCAGCCCGTAGGCGTCGGCGTTGGTGGCCGGCGCCACCACCGTCAGGCCCGGCGTGTGGGCGTAGTACGCCTCGGAGGAGTCGCTGTGGTGCTCCACCCCGCCGATCCCGCCGGCGTAGGGGATGCGCACCACCACGGGCAGGCGCACGGCCCCGCGGGTGCGGTTGCTCGTCTTCGCGAGCTGGCTGGTGATCTGCTCGAACGCGGGATAGGCGAAGGCGTCGAACTGCATCTCGACGACCGGACGCAGCCCGTTCATCGCCATGCCGATGGCCGTGCCGACGATGCCCGCCTCCGACAGCGGGGTGTCGTAGCAGCGAGCCTCCCCGAAGCGGGCGGTCAGGCCGTCGGTGACCCGGAAGACCCCGCCGAGCGGCCCGACGTCCTCGCCGAGCACCACCACGGAGCCGTCGGCCTCCATCGCGTCGGCCAGCGCGGTGTTCAGGGCGCCGGCCATCGTCATCTTCGTCGCGGTCATCGGGCCACCTCCGGGCTGGCGTCGTCCATCTCGTCCGCCAGCAGCGCCGCCTGGGCGAGCAGCTGCGGGGTCGGCTCGGTGTGGACGTGCGCGAAGAGCTCCGAGGGCTCCGGCGTCATGTCCTCCACGGCGCTGGCGCGCAGGGTCGCCGCGAGGGCGTCCGCGGCCTCGTCGGCCTGCGCGGCAGCGGCGTCGTCCAGCGCGCCCACCTCACGCAGGTAGGCGGTCAGGCGCACCAGCGGGTCCCGGGGGGCCCAGCCGTCCACCTCGTCCTGCTCGCGGTAGCGCGTGGCGTCGTCGGCGTTGGTGTGGGCCTGCACGCGGTAGGTCTCGGCGACCACGAGCGTCGGGCCGTCGCCGCGCCGGGCCCGCGCGAGCGCCTCGTCGAGCACCGCGACGCACGCGGCGACGTCGTTGCCGTCCACCCGGCGGGCCGGGACCCCGTACCCGACGCCCTTGTGCGCCAGCGACGGCGCGGCGCTCTGACGGCTCATCGGCACCGAGATCGCCCACTGGTTGTTCTGCACGAGGAAGACCGCCGGGGCGGCGAACACCCCGGCGAAGTTCAGCGCGGCGTGGAAGTCGCCCTCGGACGTGGCGCCGTCACCGCACAGCGCCAGGGTCACCTCGCCGGTGCCGCGCACCGCCGCCGCCTGCGCCGCACCCACCGCGTGGGGCAGCTGGGTGGCCAGCGGCGTCGCCTGCGGGGCGACGTGGAGGTCCGTGGGGTCGTACCCGCAGTGCCACTCGCCCTTGAGCGAGACGAGCGCCTCGACGGGGTCCACCCCGCGGGCGACCACGGCGGCGGTGTCGCGGTAGGTGGGGAAGAGCCAGTCGCCCTCGGACAGCACGTCGGCGGCGGCCACCTGGCAGGCCTCCTGGCCATGCGAGGAGGGGTAGACCGCGAGGCGTCCCTGGCGCACGAGAGCGCTCGCGACGTCGTTGAGGCGGCGGGCGGCGACCATCGCGCGGTGCAGGCGCAGCAGGCGGTCGGCGTCCGGGAGCCGATAGCGGTCGTCGGGCACCGCGCGGCCATCAGCGTCGATGAGCTGCACGGGCGTGGTGAGCGAGCGGTCGAGGGCATCCGAACCGTCGGGCTCGGTCTCCGCGGGGAGGGGTGGGGCGGTCTGCTGGGTCATCGTCGACTCCTCTGGGTGTCCACGACTGTGCACCTCTGCCATCCGAAGTGCCACGCCCGCCACGCAGGTGTGGACGTTCGGCGCTCATGTGGGTCACCGAGGGGCCAGCCGTCTGTTGACGGATGCTGGGCCGCACGCCACGGTGGACGGATGAGTGGCTCGCTGGACGCCGTCGACTCCGCGATCGTCGCTGCCCTGACCGCGGACGGCCGGCTCTCGGTGCGCGCGCTGGCGGAGCGCGTGAGCATCTCGCGGGCCAGCGCCTACCAGCGGCTCGAGCGCCTGCAGCGCAGCGGCGTCATCACCGGCTTCACCGCCGTGGTGGACCCGGTGCGGGCGGGGCTGACGACGACGGCCTACGTGACGCTGTCGATCCGCCAGCAGGACTGGCGCGAGATGGTGCCGCGGCTGCGCGCCATCGAGGAGGTGCGCCACATGGCCCTGACCGGCGGGGACGTCGACGTGGTGCTGCTGGTGCGCGCCGCCGACAACGAGGCGCTGCGCCGCGTGGTGCTCGAGCAGATCACGACCCTGCCCGGGGTGCTCTCGACGCGCACGCTGCTGGTCTTCGAGGACCACGAGAACCGGTGAGGGGCCTCGCCGCTTCGCTCTCGCGTCGACCTGCCACAGGGCTGGCAGCCGCTAGCCTGGTGAGGTGCTGACGAGGCTGGAGGTCAAGGGGTTCAAGAACCTTCTCGACGTGGGTGCGGACTTCGGGCCGTTCACCTGCATCGCCGGTGCCAATGGCATCGGGAAGTCGAACGTGTTCGACGCCATCGAGTTCCTGTCTCACCTGGCTGACGAGACGCTCAACGAGGCATCACAAAAGCTCCGGGGTGCCTCCGGTATCCGTGGCAGTGATCCACGTGATCTTTTCTGGAACGGGTACAGCGGGGCTCCGGGGGAGATCACCCTGAGAGCGGAGATGCTCGTCCCGCGCGTCGTGGTCGATGACCTCGGCGCGGAGACGAGGCCAACCACGACCTTCCTGACCTACGAGCTCGTTCTCGGCTTCGAAGCGCCGACCGGTCAGGGGAGCATCGGCCGTCTGGTGCTGTTGTCGGAGGAGCTGCGACACATCACCAAGGGTGAAGCGCGTGCCCATCTCCGGTTTCCTCATCGAGCCAAGGAGTTTCGGGGCGCCGTGGTCGCGGGCGAGAGGAGGGGGGGAGCGTTTCTCTCCACGGAGCGGCGGGACGAGGGGACCATCGTCAACGTCCACGGTGACGGAGGCAGCTTCGGCAGGCCGCAGCCACGCGCCGCATCGAGGACTGGGCGCACGGTCCTCTCGACGGTGACGACCAACGATTACCCGACGATCCTGGCTGCGCGGCGAGAGATGCAGAGCTGGCGACGTCTTGCTCTCGAACCCTCGGCCCTGCGCGAACCCGACGGGTTCTCGGCCCCGAGGAGCCTGGGTCAGGACGGGCGGCACCTCGCAGCGACCCTTTTTCGCATCGCTCACACTCCTGACTCCCAGGGAGAGGTCGACCCGCAGGCAGTG
>JARIBR010000338.1 GCA_029258695.1 Quadrisphaera sp. | reverse complement strand
CGGCCTGCGCCATGCCTGTGCTCCTCGACAGCTCGACGATGCTTGGTCACGATGAGTCATTCAGCGTAGGCGTCGAGGGTGCTCCGGCCAGCCGTGACGCGCCCGGAGGGGCCGACGGGGAACCCCTCTCGCCTCCACCCGGTGGTCATGGCCGATCCCCCCGTCACCCCTCGGTGATCATGGCCGATCACCCCCTTCTGCGACCCGTCAAGGGGGTGATCGCCCATGATCACCGAGGGGTCGGCCATGATCAGCCCGCTCGTGCCCCGTGGCGGGCTGGACTCACGGCGCCCTCGCCCGGGTGGCACCCTGCGGGCATGGCTTCGCGCAGCTCCGCCACCCGTTCCCGCCCCCAGGGCGCCCGCTCCGTCACCGACGTCCCCGTGGTCGGCCCGCGCGAGCCCTGCCCCTGCGGGTCCGGCAAGCGGTACAAGGTCTGCCACGGCCGAGCGGCCCGGGCGGCGGCGACCGCGGTGGACCTGCGGCCCTACCGCGGCCTGCCCGCAGAGCCCGACTGGGTGGCGATGCACGAGATCGTCCCCGCCGCGACCGCCACGGCAGCCACCGTCCCCGGCGCGCTCGCGCAGGGGACGGAGGGTGAGCCGCTGACCGTGGTCACCGTGCTGCCCGGCGCGGAGCGGGCGCTGCGCCGCGCGGTCGGGGGCCTCGTCCGCGCCCTCCAGGGCGGCTCCGACCCCGACGCCAGCGCCGCCGCGGCGGCCGCGCTGCGCTCCGTGGTCGCCGGTGGGAGCGCGGGAACCGGTGGGGACGCGGGAGCCGGTGACGGCGTCGGCGCCACGCCTGCAGGCGATGCACCGGGGCCGGCGTCCGGGTCGGCCACCGCGCGCCACCGCCTCCAGGACGTCGTCGACACCGGCGCCACCTTCACCGTCACCGTCCACGACGACTTCTCCTTCTGGCTCGACGGCTCCAGCGCCGCCGAGGGCGAGGGCTCCGAGGCGGTGCGACAGGCGGTGGCCCAGGCCGGCGAGGCCGTGGTCCCCACCGTCCGGCTCGACGCCGTGGAGGCCGCCTACTGGGCGCAGGTGGGAAACCGGCGCCACCTGCGGTGGGTGCTGCCCGAGGACGAGCAGCGCCTCCTCGACGCCCTGGCGCGCCTGCACGTCGGCGGGGGCCTGGCCGTCGGCCAGGGCAGCAGGTACCTCGGGGCGTTCCGCGCCCTCGGGCTGCTGGTCCCGGTGTGGGACCTCGCCGACGACGTGACCGCCGCAGACCTCGAGGAGCCCGCCCGGGCCCTGCGCGCCCGCCTCGACGAGGCGCTGGCCACGACGAGCCCCCTGCGCGACGACGAGCGCCGCGCCCGCGCCGGGGTGGTGGCCCGCCAGGTCACCCTCCGGTGACCACCCGCTGGGCCTACCTCGGGCCGCCGGGCACCTTCACCGAGGAGGCCCTCGACGCGCTCCTGGCCCGGCCGAGCGCCACGGGCCCCGACGAGGGGGCCGGCCACGAGCGGATCCCCCAGGCGAGCGTCGACGCGGCCCTGGGCGCGGTGCGCCGCGGCGAGGCCGACGCGGCGGTGGTGCCGCTGGAGAACTCCGTGGAGGGCGGGGTCTCCGCGACGCTGGACGCCCTGGCCACGGGGGACCCGCTGGTGATCACCGGTGAGGTCCTCGTGCCGGTGCGGTTCGTGCTGGCCGCCTGCCCGGGCACGGCGCTGGCCGACGTGCGCGTGGTGGGGAGCCACCCCCACGCCATCGCCCAGTGCCGCGGGTGGTTGAGCGCGAACCTGCCGGGAGCCACCACGGCCGTGACCCTCTCCACCGCTGCCGCCGCGACGGCGCTGACGGGCGGTGGTCCGGGCGGCGGCCAGGTCGGCGGTCCGGTCGGTGGTCCGGGCGGCCACGACGCGGCGCTGTGCTCGCGCGGCGCCGCGCAGAGCGCGGGGCTCGTCGTGCTCGCCGACGACGTGGCCGACCGCGCCGGGGCGGTGACCCGGTTCGTCGCCGTGCGCGGCCCGGGCCACCTGCCCGAGCCGTCGGGCGCGGACCGCACCACCGTGGTCGCCTACCAGCGCGAGGACGTCGCCGGTTCCCTGCTCGCCCTGCTCGAGCAGTTCGCGACCCGCGGGGTCAACCTCTCGCGCATCGACTCCCGCCCGCTGGGCACCGCGCTGGGGCAGTACTGCTTCTCCATCGACTGCGACGGTCACGTCGCCGACCCGCGGGTGGGCGAGGCGCTGACGGGTCTGCGACGGGTGACCGCGGACCTGCGCTTCCTCGGCAGCTATCCGCGCGCCGACGGCCTGGCTCCGTCGGTGCCCCCGGGCACGTCCGACGCGGACTTCGTGGCGGCGAGCGCGTGGCTCGAGGCCCAGCGCAGCGGCGCGCCGGACCGTCCCGGGGCCGGCCCCCCCAGCGTCGCTCCCTCGCCCTGACCGCAGGCGGGCGCCCGGGGTGGCGCCTGACGCCCTGACCGCGGCCGGCCGCCCTGGCCGCCCCCGGGGCGCCGGCCGGGGCCCCGGGGGCAGCCCCGCTCAGCCGTCGCGGCGCCCCGGTGCGGCGCCGACGGTCTCGGGCACCACCACGGCGGGCTCCGTGCCGGACGCCCCGGCCTCGGACTCCTGGGCCTCCTCGAGGCGGCGCAGCTCCTCACCGGTCTCGGTGCGCAGCGGCACCTCCCGGAGGAGGACGACCGAGACCAGCGTCACCACGGAGAGGATCGCCGAGATGAGGAACAGCCGCGCGATGCCGTCGCCGTAGGCGGTGGTGACGACCTCCGCGATCGGTGCGGGCAGCGAGTCGAGGGACCCGATGTCCACGCCGCCGCTCAGCTGCGTCGTGTCGATCCTGAGCGCCGTCAGGCCCTGGCCGACCAGCTCGGCGACGCGCTCGGCGAGCACCACGCCGAGCACGGAGACCCCCACGGTGCCGCCGAGGGACCGGAAGAACGTCACCGTCGCGCTCGCGGACCCCAGGTCGCGCTGGGCGACGGAGTTCTGCACGGCGAGCACGAGGTTCTGCATCGTGGCTCCCATCCCGAGCCCGAGCAGCAGCAGGTAGCCGAAGATGAGCAGCATCGGCGTGTCGTGGTCGAGGGTGGCCAGCAGCGCGAAGCCGACCGTCATGAGGACCGCACCGCCGACGATGTACGCCTTCCACCGGCCGGTCCTCGTGATGAGCAGGCCGGTCCCGATCGAGGAGACCATCGAGCCCAGGATCATGGGCAGGGACAGCAGCCCCGCAGCCGTCGGGGAGTAGCCGCGGGCGATCTGGAAGTACTGGCCGAGGAAGACCGACCCGCCGAACAGGGCGACCCCGACGGCGACGCTGGCGAGGGTGGCGAGGGTCGTCGTCCGGTCGCGGAACAGGCGCAGCGGCACGATCGGCTCGGTGGCCCGAGTCTCGGCGACGACGAAGCCGGCGATCAGCGCGACGCCGAGCCCGCCGAGCAGCAGCGAGGTGGTCGAGCCCCACGCGAACTGGTCACCGGCCAGCGTCACCCAGATGAGCAGGTCGCTGACGCCGCCGACGAGCAGCGCGGCGCCGAGGTAGTCGATGCTCACCGGCCGCTTGACCACGGGCAGGTTGAGGGTGCGCTGCACGAGCACGAGCGAGATCACGGCGAGCGGGGCGCCGACGAAGAAGCACCACCGCCAGCCGAGCGCGCTGTCGACGATGACGCCGCCGATGAGCGGGCCCGCGACCGGCGCCACCGACATCACCGCGGCGATCGGCCCGGTGTAGCGGCCGCGCTCGCGGGGGCTGATCATCGCCGCGACGACGATCATGACCAGCGCCTGGAGGCCGCCGAGGCCGATCCCCTGGAAGGCGCGCCAGGCGATGAGCGTCTCCATCGAGGAGGAGAAGCCGGCGAGCACCGAGCCGACGGTGAAGATCGTCACGGCGAGCTGCACCAGCAGCTTCTTGCTCACGAGGTCGGCGAGCTTGCCCCAGATCGGGGTGGTCGCCGTGGAGGCCAGCAGCGTCGCGGTGACCACCCACGTGTACTGGCGCTGCGAGCCGTCCAGGTCACGGACGATGGTCGGCAGGGCGTTGGCGACGATGGTCGACGAGAGCATCGCCGTGAACATCGCCAGCAGCATCCCCGAGAGGGCCTGCAGCACCTGGCGGTGCGTCATCCGGCCGCTGCTCTCCGCGGCGGGGGCTGCCTCGGCGGTGCTCTCGGCGGGTGCGCGCTCCTGGGGCGGAGCGTCGTCGGTCGTGCTCAAGCGGTCCTCCTGGGGGTGGGTCTCTCGGGTGTGGTGCTCGGTGGGTGGGCGTCGCCGACCGCGTCGGTCCGCAGGCGCCGGAGCAGCCTCAGCAGGTCGTCGACCTCCTGCTCGCTCCATCCCTGCAGCGCCCGCCGGGTGTCGGTCACCTGGCCGGCGCGGTGGCGGGCGAGTGCTTGCTCGCCGCGCGGCGACAGCTCGAGCAGGCAGGCGCGGCCGTCGTCGGGATCGGGGGTGCGGACGACGAGCCCCTGCTCCTGCGCGAGCGCCACGTGGCGGCTCGCGGTCGGAGCGCCCACCCCGCTGCGCGCCGCCAGGTGCCCGAGGCGCTGGGCGCCGCCCTCGCGGCTCAGGTGGGCGAGCAGCCCGAGGACGGCGGCGGAGACCCCGTCCTGGCGGCTGCGCGCTGCGGTGTCCGCGCGCGCCGCCCGGACGATGTCGCCCATCACGTCGATGATCTCGACCGCCTGGTCCTCCATCACGCACCCCCAGGTGGTTGAGGGTTGCAACCATACACTTGGTTGCGCGCAGCAACCATGTGGACGGGGTCAGGAGACGCCGGTGTCCCTCAGGCGGCCCAGCAGCCGCGTCAGCTCGCGGACGTCAGCGGCCGGCCAGGCGCCCACCGAGGCGCGCCAGCGCTCTCGCCTCACCGCGGTCAGCTCCTCGAGACGGGCGCGCCCCGCTGGGGTCAGGGTGACGCGACGGGCCCGCGCGTCGTCGGGGTCCGGGACGCGCTCGACCAGCCCGAGCCGGGCCACCGCGTCGACCTGCCGGCTGAGCGTCGACTTGTCGAGGTGCAGCACGGCTCCGAGCTCGCCGAGGCGCACGGCGCCGACCCGGCCCAGGACCGCCACCAGCGGGTACGTCGTGGGGTCCAGCCGAGGGTCGAGGGCGTGCGCCAGCTCGCGCACCGCCGCGCGCGAGCGACGCCAGACGTCGGTCATCTCGGCCTGCAGCTCCTCGAGGTCTGCAGGCGTCGCACCCGGACCGACGTCGGGAGGCACGGGGCCCCCGGGCCCTGGGCTCACCCGACCTCGGCCGGTGCGCTCTCGCGGTCCCGTCTCTCGTCGGCAGGCGTGACGACGTCGGGGTCCGACGCGCGCTCCTTCTCGCCGGGCCGGGCCTCCTTGGCGCCGGTGCCGGGAGCCACGCGCACCAGCAGCGCGCCCTCGGACACCCGGAGGTTCATGCTCGTCACCTCACCGACGGCGTCACCGTCGATCTGCGCGTGCTGCGGGGGGTCGCACGTGAGCGTCACGCTGCGGGCCCGCCACGACTCCAGGCGGCCGTCGGAGCGCCGGTGACGCATGACCACCCGGCCGGCGACGTCCAGCCACCCGGCGAAGTTGCTCGGTCCGATGGCCACCACGTCGAGCCAGCCGTCGTCGACCTCCGCGTCCGGCAGCAGCGTCAGACCGCCGATGAGCCGGCCCACGTTGCCGACCACCACCGTGCGGACCCGACGGTGGTGCACGGTCCCGTCGAGGTCCATGCGCACCTTCGCCCGCTTGCCCTGGAAGTTCTGCAGCCCCGACACGACGTAGGCGGCGGGCCCCACGCGGGCCTTGAGGCCCTCGGGAGCGTTGGCGATCATCGCCGCGTCGAACCCCATCCCGGCCATCACGAGGAACCCCTGCTCGGACGGCGTGTCGTGGTCGGCGCCGTCGGCGGAGGTCAGGGTCACCCACCCGACGTCGACGGCGCGGTCCTCACCGGCGAGCGCCACCCGGGTGGCGGTCTCGGCGTCGCCGGGGGTGAGCTCGGCGGTGCGGGGGGTGACGATGTCGAGGTTGCGCGCCAGGAGGTTGCCGGTGCCCGCGGGGACCAGACCCATGGGGACGCCGCTGCCGGCCAGCACCTGGCCGACGCACCGCACCGTCCCGTCACCGCCGCACACCAGCACCAGCTCGGCGCCGGCGGCGAGCGCCTCGTGCGACATGCCGGTCCCCGGGTCGTCCACCGTGGTCTCCAGCCAGAGGGGTTCGCGCCACCCCGAGGCGTCCAGGGCCCGGGTGATCGCCTCGCGCATCGGCTCCACCTCACGGAACTTCGAGGGGTTGACGACCACCGCGGCGAGGCGCCGCGAGGTCTCCGGCTTCGCGTCCTCGCGGGCCCGCGAGGCCTTCTCCGCCTCGTGCAGCGCCCGGCGGTGGCGCAGGCTGAGGAACGCCTTGCGCAGCAGCCAGACCATCACGGCGATGGCGGCGGCCGCCAGCACGAGGGACACGACGAGGCCGGTGGTGTCCTCTGAGCTCACGGGGGCACCGTAGCGACTCCGGCCAGCCGGGGCCGCGCCGTAGGCTCCGGACGCGTGATCGACCTTCGTATCCTCCGTGAGGACCCCGAGGCGCTGCGTGCCTCCCAGCGCGTCCGAGGGGAGGACCCGTCGCTCGTGGACGCGGCGGTCGGCGCCGACGCGCGGCGCCGGGCGGCCATGGCCACCTCCGAGCGGCTGCGCGCGGAGCAGAAGGCGCTCGGCAAGCAGGTGGCGACGTCCTCGGGGGACGAGCGCGAGCAGGTCCTGGCCCGCACCCGGGCGCTCGCCGCGCAGGTCAAGGAGGCCGGCGCCGAGGTCGAGACCGCCACCGAGGAGTTCGAGACGCTCCTGTGGCGCATCCCCAACCTCGTCGCCGACGGCGTCCCGCCCGGCGGGGAGGACGACTTCGTGGTGCTCCGGGAGGTCGGGGAGCCCCCCGCCCTGGGCGAGCCGGTGCGCGACCACCTCGACCTCGGCGAGGGGCTCGGCGCCATCGACACCGCCCGCGGGGCGAAGGTCTCCGGCTCCCGCTTCTACTTCCTCACCGGCGTCGGCGCCATGCTCGAGCTGGCGCTGCTCAACCTCGCGGTGGAGACCGCGACCGCCGCCGGCTTCACCCCCGTGATCACCCCGACGATGGTGCGCCCCGAGGTCATGGCCGGCACCGGCTTCCTCGGGGAGCACGCCGACGAGGTGTACCGCCTCGAGGCCGACGACCTGTACCTCGTGGGCACCTCGGAGGTGCCGCTGGCCGGCTACCGCGCCGACGAGGTGCTCGACCTCGCCGACGGGCCGCTGCGCTACGCCGGCTGGTCGGCCTGCTACCGCCGCGAGGCCGGCTCGTACGGGCGCGACACCCGGGGCATCATCCGCGTCCACCAGTTCCACAAGGTGGAGATGTTCTCCATCGTCACCGCGGACGACGCCCCGGCCGAGCACGAGCGGCTCCTGGCCTGGGAGGAGCAGATGCTCTCCGCCGCCGAGCTGCCGTACCGCGTCATCGACGTGGCCGCGGGAGACCTGGGCACCTCCGCGGCGCGCAAGTACGACTGCGAGGCGTGGCTGCCCAGCCAGCAGCGCTACCTCGAGCTGACGTCGACGTCGAACTGCACGACGTTCCAGGCCCGGCGCCTGAAGATCCGCGAGCGCGGGCCCGGCGGCGCGACCCGCCCCGTCGCGACCCTGAACGGCACGCTGGCCACCACCCGCTGGATCGTGGCGCTGCTCGAGAACCACCAGCTCCCCGACGGGTCGGTCCGCGTGCCGGCGGCCCTCCAGCGCTTCATGGGCGGACGGACGGTGCTGGAGCCCGTGACCGCGCGCTGACGTCCGCGCGCTGACGTCCGGGCAGGGAGCCGGGAGGGCAGGGAGTCGCGCGGGGCCGAGGCCGGGCCGTGGCTGGGCCCCGGCCGTCGGGGCGTCATAGGGTCGCCGGGCATGAGCACCCCGAAGCCCGGCCCGCCCGCAGACGCCACCTCCACCGCCCCGCTCGGCCCGCCCGACGCCCGCGTCTCACCGCGCTTCGCGGGACCGGCCACCTTCGCCCGCCTGCCCCGCCTCGACGAGGTCGACCGCGCCGACGTCGCGATCCTCGGCGTGCCGTTCGACGCGGGCGTCTCCTACCGCCCGGGCGCCCGCTTCGGCCCGGCCGCGGTGCGCGCGGGCTCGAAGCTCCTGCGCCCCTACCACCCGGCGCTGGCCGTCGAGCCGTGGAACGTCCTCCAGGTGGCCGACGCGGGCGACGCGGACGTCAACCCCTTCGACCTCGCCGAGGCCATCGCCCAGGTGGAGGCCAGCGCCCTGGCCGTGATGGAGCGCGCCGACGCGCTCGTGGCCATCGGCGGCGACCACACCATCGCCCTGCCGATGCTGCGCGCCATGAACGCCCGTCACGGGCCGGTCGCCCTGGTCCACCTCGACGCCCACCTCGACACGTGGGACACGTACTTCGGGGCGCCGTACACCCACGGCACGCCGTTCCGGCGCGCCGCCGAGGAGGGCCTGCTCGCCCCCGGCAGCGCCGTGCACGTCGGCACGCGGGGTCCGCTGTACACCGCGGGCGACCTCACCGAGGACGCCGAGCTCGGCTTCGAGGTGGTCTCCACCCTCGACGTCGCCCGCGACGGCATCGAGGACGCGATCGCCCGGGTGCGTGCTCGCGTCGGCGACCGGCCGATGTACCTCAGCATCGACATCGACGTCCTCGACCCCGCGCACGCCCCCGGCACGGGCACCCCGGAGCCGGGCGGGATGACCACCCGTGAGGTCCAGATGCTGCTCCACGGCCTCGTGGGGCTGAACCTCGTGGGCGCCGACGTCGTCGAGGTCTCCCCCGCGTACGACCACGCGGAGCTCACGGCCCTGGCCGCGGCGAACCTCGTCGCGGAGTACCTGGCGCTGTTCTCCCTCGTCGGCCAGGGGTAGGTCGGCGAGGTGGGGGGCCGGCGACTGCGCCGTAGGGTCGGGCGATGACGACGCTGTCCTCGCAGACGCTCGAGACGCTGCGCTCCGCCGACGAGGGCAGCGGCGCGCGGGTGCCGGTGCCCGGCTACGACCGCTCCGCGGTCACCGCCGGCATCGTGCACATCGGCGTCGGCGGGTTCCACCGCGCCCACCAGGCGATGTACCTCGACCGGCTGATGACCGAGGGCAAGGCCCTGGACTGGGGCGTCTGTGGGCTTGGCGTCCTGCCGTCCGACGCGAGGATGCGCGACGCGCTCGCCGCCCAGGATTTCCTCTACACGCTGGTGCTCAAGGACGACGACGGCACGTGGGAGCCGCGGGTCATCGGCTCGATCGTCGACTTCGTCCACGCGCCGGACGACCCGGAGGCGGCGATCGAGAGGCTGGCTGACCCCGCGATCCGGATCGTCTCGCTGACGGTGACCGAGGGCGGGTACTCCGTCCACCCGGTCACCGGCGAGTTCGCGCCGAACGAGGCCGTGCGCGCCGACGCGGAGCCGGGAGCGACGCCCACCACGTACTTCGGCCTGGTCACCGAGGCCCTGGTGCGCCGGCGCGAGCGGGGCGTCGCGCCGTTCACGATCATGTCCTGCGACAACATCCAGGGCAACGGGCACTTGGCCGCGACGGTCTTCCCCGCCTTCGCGGCGCTGCGGGACCCGGAGCTGGGGCGCTGGATCGAGGAGAACGTGGCCTTCCCCAGCTCGATGGTCGACCGCATCACCCCCGTGACCACGGACGAGGACCGCGCCGAGATCGCCGAGCGCTTCGGCATCGAGGACGCCTGGCCCGTCGTCGCCGAGCCCTTCGTCCAGTGGGTGCTCGAGGACGCCTTCACCGGCGGACGCCCGCCGTACGAGGACGTCGGCGTGCAGGTGGTCGACGACGTCGAGCCGTACGAGCTCATGAAGCTGCGGCTGCTCAACGCCAGCCACCAGGCGCTGTGCTACCTCGGGTACCTCGCCGGGTACCGGCTGGTGCACGAGGTGGGCCAGGACGAGCTCTTCTCCTCCTTCCTGCGCGCCTACATGGACGACGAGGCCACCCCGGCGGTGCCGCCGGTGCCCGGTCAGGACCTCGAGGAGTACAAGCAGACCCTGATCCGCCGCTTCTCCAACGAGGGCGTGCGCGACACCGTCGCCCGCCTCTGCGCCGAGAGCAGCGACCGGATCCCGAAGTGGCTCCTGCCGGTGGTCCGCCACAACCTCGAGACCGGTGGTCCGGTCGAGCTCGCCGCGCTCGTGGTCGCCAGCTGGGCGCGCTACGCGGAGGGCACCGACGAGGACGGCGAGCCGATCGAGGTGGTCGACGTCCTGGCCGACGAGCTGACCGCCATCGCGAAGCAGCAGGGCGTGGACGGCACCGCCTTCATCGAGAACCGCGAGCTGTTCGGGGACCTCGCCGACGACGAGCGGTTCGTCGCCGCGTACACCGCCGCGCTGCGCTCGCTGCACGAGAGGGGCGCCCGGGCCACGCT
>JARIBR010000137.1 GCA_029258695.1 Quadrisphaera sp. | reverse complement strand
CCGACCCGGGCGGGGCGTGGCTCGACCAGCTCACCCGCGCCCTGGACCACCGCTCGTGGCACCGCTTCACCATCGCGCGCCGCCAGAACGGGGCGTGGCGCCCGGCCACCGGGCCGGCGTCGGGCGGCGAGAAGGTGCTGGCGGCCAGCGTGCCCCTGTTCGCCGCGGCATCGGCGCACTACGCCTCCGCGCCCAACCCGCTCGCGCCCCGGCTCATCACCCTGGACGAGGCGTTCGCCGGGGTCGACGACACCGCGCGCGCCGACTACCTCGGGCTGCTCGCCGCCTTCGACCTCGACGTGGTCATGACCTCCGAGCGCGAGTGGGGCTGCTACCCGCAGGTGCCCGGCCTGGGGATCAGCCAGCTCTCGCGCGTCGAAGGGGTCGACGCGGTCCTCGTCACCCCGTGGCGCTGGGACGGCCAGCAGCTCACCGAGGCCCCGGTTGCGCCGCGTCCGGCGCCGGCGAGCAACGGGTCGAGCCGGTCGAGCGGCGACGCCGGCGCGGACCAGGACGCGCTGTGGCCGTGAGGTGACGGGCGGGCTCTCGGTGCCGAGGCCGGACTCCGGCTCCGGTGGGGACGACCGCTCCGGGTCCGGCTCAGACCCAGGCAGCGTCCCCGATGCCGGGGACGGTGACCGCGAGCGCCTGACCCGGCTGCTCGGCGACGAACGGCTGGTCTGGCTGGTGGCGCGCGTCCGGCGCCGCCTCGAGCTCGGTCGCGCGCTGACCGGCCTCGTGACCCTGGCCGGTGCCACCGACGAGCAGCGGGCCGCGGTGGCCAGGCTGCTCGGGCGTCGCCCGCGGCTCGGAACCAGGACCGGCAGTACCGGCGGGGGCCGTGCCGGTGGTGCCGGTGGTGGTGGACTCAGCGTGCGCCTCGAGGACGTCGATGCCGTGCTGCGCTCGTCCGAGGTCTGGCCCGCCGGGCTGGCCGACGCCGTCGTGGTTCTCACCGGTCCGGTCGTCCGGCGCGTCGACGCCTACGCCGCCGAGCGCCGCGTCTGGGACGCGGCGTGGGCGCCGGTCGAGGCGGGGCTCGCCGACCGCGCCGCGCTGCTCGGGTGGTGGCGCGGCGAGGTCGAGCGCGGTCTGCCGCGGCGCCTGGCCGTCACGCCCGACGCCGCGGCGGTGCTGGGACGCGACCTGCTCGCCGTGCTCGACCGGCTGCCCGCGCCCGGGACGGCGATCGGCAGCCTCGCCCACGCCGCCACCGGATCGGCCCACGGGCGCGACGCCGGCCCGCTGGCAACTCTGGTGCTGCGCGCCGCGCGCGTCGTCGCCGGCCTGCCGCCCGCGCCGGCGGACCGGCCGCGCACGGCCGCCGGGGACCGCGAGACGTGGGCGGCGGTCGGGGTGGTGCGCGACGAGCTGTCGTCCACGGTGCTGACGCTCGGCCTGCCGGCGGTCTCCGCCGCGGACGCGGTCCGTCCTGATGCCGGTGCCGGTGCCGGTGCCGGGGTGCTCGTGGCGCGCGTGGACGGGGGTGCCGCAAGCCCTACCGGTGCGGCGCTCGCCGCGTGGGCCGGTGCCGGCCAGCCCGTCGTCCTCACCGTGCGTCACCTGCGTCTCGACCCGCCGGTGTGGCGGCCAGCGCCTGCGGGCGGCACCGTCTGGGTCTGCGAGAACCCCGTGGTGCTCGCCGCGGTGGCTGACGCCTGGGCGGAACGGGCCGGCGCGGGGGAGCGGGCCGAGCATCTGCCAGCCGTGGTCTGCACCGCCGGCCAGCCGTCCGCCGCCGCCGTCGCGGTGCTGCGAGGGCTCGCGGTAGCCGGCTGGACCCTGCGCCACCACGGTGACCTCGACCCGGACGGCGTCCGCATCACCAACCGTCTCGTCACCGACCTGGGCGCCGAGCCGTGGCGCATGGGCACCGCCGACTACGAGGCAGCGGTCGTCGCGGGGCTCGGCCGCGCGAGCACGCGCGTCCCGGCCGCGGCAGTGTGGGACGAGCACCTCGCCCCGGCGATGGCGCGGGCCGGCCAGGTCGTCGAGGAGGAGGCGGTGCTCGACATGCTCGTCGCCGACGTCGTGGGTTGAGGCTCGCCGGGTCGTCCAGCTGCTCCTGCGCCGACCGGGGACGCAGCGCCCCGCAGCACCGCCGCCGGCGCACGGTGCGCCGTCCCCGGTCCAACACCGGGGCTCGTGTCACCGTGACGCCGTCGACACCGGTGCCGAGCGGGGATCTCGGGCACGCGACACGCCGGCGCAGCCGCACCAGACCCCCGCTCGGCCGGGCAGCGACGCGCCAGCTCCCCGCTCGGCTGGGCCGCGGCGCATCGACTCTCCGCTCGACGGCCGGCCGGCCGGGGAGATCCACAGGCGTTGTGCCGGAGCTACCCCTCGTCCACAGGTCACGCCGGTGGGACCACCTGCCGCGCCGGGGCTCGAGGACCCTGCTCCGATGACCAAGCGTCGTCGCACCAAGAAGCCGGCCCCGCCCCGATCGCCGTCCGGCCCGAGCCGTGGCGCGGTCCTCCCGCCGACGTTCTCCCCGGCTGCGCACTCGCCGGGGAGGCCGTCCACCGGCTCTGGGCGTGAGGGCACCAACGACGGGCTGTCTGCGAACACCCTGGTGGGCCTGGTTGCCACACGAGCCGCGGACGGCCGCTCTACCAGGACGCCCCGATGCGCTGGGGCATGACGCAGAGGGGCTACGCGACGATGCTCTTCGACACCGAGCATCTCCGGGGCGCTGAGCTGGACCCCATGGCGGGGCGCGCGTCGCGATGATGGCTCCGATGCTCGACCCGCTCAGCACCCCGGCCAAGCTGCGTCGGCTCGCGCAGCTCGGTGAGGACCTCGATGCCGTCGGGGAGGTCGACGTCGAGCGGTTGCTGCGCGAGCGCCTGACGCTCCACGCCCTCGAGCGGATCATCACCCAGATCGTCGAGACCGCGTCATCGATCGCCGCGCACCTCGTCTCCTCCAGGAGCAGCGTGGTCCCGACGACCTGACGCGCGGGTCTCGTCGAGCTGGCCGTCGCCCCGCGTCCGGCCAGCTGGATGGCCTCGGACCATCCAGACCAGGTGCGCCTGGAGGAGTTCCTGGCTCACGCGGTGGACGTCCTGACCCCCCGTCTGCCGAGCCTGCCTGATCCCGTGGCTCTGCGCCTGGACGTCGCACTTCCCGTGGGTGCGCAGCTGCTGGAGCACCACGACCTGGACAACGACGGCTTTCCCTTGGCCATGCGGATCCGTCGTGCCACGGGACGGACGCTGGCCAGCGTGTGGGTGACGAAGACCTACGGAGCGACCTCACGGGTGGGCGTCGGGCCTGCCGTCCCGAGCGCAGGGCCGTCCGCTATCGGCTCGTGGGCGCAGGTGCGCACCAGCGCGTCGGCGTCGACGACGGCGTGCGAGCAGCAGATTCACGTCCAGCTCGCCGGTGCCCGGACGTTGAGCGAAGGCCCTGTGGCGGTCGAGCTGAGCTTCACCGTCGGCCCGCGCCGGAACTGGATCAACCTGTGGAAACCCACGATCGACTCCCTGGGCCCCCTGCTGGGCGTGACGAGCCCCGGGCGGTCCTGGCACCCGCGGGACGGACGGATCATCGGTCTGGGCATGCACCACCACGTCGATGCCTCCCTGGGCCACGACGTGGCTATCGCCGTCTCTGCCGCCCACGCCGGATGACGTCCCTACCCGGGCAGCTGTAGAGGGTGCGGCTGGCTGCTGGCACCACGTCGATGAGACGGGCGCCGTGTTCGGCACGGACGACCCGCTGACCCACGTCCTGGTCGCGGCCGCCGCACGTGGTCACGGTGTCCTCGTCATCGGCGTGCGAGGTGGAACGGCCCACGACGGCGCCCCCAGCCCACGAGACTCGCGGTCGTCCTCGTGGCCAGGCGCTGGTGGCCGTCGGACTGCCGACCGGCCATGGCTGCGCGCGCGAGCGCCGGACGTGCCGTCCGGCTCAGCACCGCCCGTGCTCGGCGACCGAGAAACCCTCCTGCTCCCGCCAGATGGTCGGGCGTTGCTCGTCGTCTGCGGCGGCGATGCTCAGCGGACCGTCTCCAAGGATCGCCGCAGTGGCGGCTGGTCGGCGTCGACGAGCGTCAGGATGGCCTCGCGGGTGGCCGCGGGGTCGTCGGGGGAGGCGTTGCGCTGAGGCGGACGGCCCTGACCTCTTCGCGGTAGGCGTCGCGGGCGGCCAGGGCCCACTCGCGGCCGAGGCCCTTCGACGCGCCGGTGACCGACCAGGCCCTCGCCTCAGCCCTGGGGCCGCCCGGGCGCGGTGATCGCGCTATCCCCCGGGGCTGGAGGCGGAAGCGGCGCGGCGGGCGACCTCGGCGCGGGCGGCGGCGACCTCGTCGCGCAGGTGGGCCGCGCCCTCGAAGTCGAGGGCGGCGGCGGCCCGCTCCATGTCGGCGACCAGCTCGTCGACGAGCTGGTCGAGCCGGGCGTCGTTGCGGTCAGCCAGCTGGATGGGGGAGGTGCGGGTGGTGCCGCGGGTGCCGTCGGGCCGGATGACGTTCATGACGTCGGGGGCGTCGCCGATGTGGTGGCGCCGCCCGGTGTCCGCGGAGCGCCGGCGCGTCGAGCGCGTCCGGCTGAGGTCGCGGGCCCGCCCCGGCGTCCGCGCCCGCGGCAGGTCCTCGTGCGCAGCGTCGTCGCCGTCCATCCGGGCACGGTAGCCGGGGCCGCCATAGGGTCGGAGCCATGCACACACGCACCCTCGGCTCGCGCCAGGTCGGCGCCATCGGCCTGGGCCTCATGACCTTCGACCAGACCGGCGCCCAGCCGCGCCAGCAGCTCCTCGACACCATCACGGCGGCGCTCGACGCCGGTGTCACCCTGTTCGACACCGCCGACGCCTACGGCCCCGGTGAGGAGCTCGGCGCCGGCGCGCAGGGCGCGAACGAGAGCCTCGTCGCCTCGCTGCTCGACGAGCTCGGCGTCCGCGACCAGGTGG
>JARIBR010000133.1 GCA_029258695.1 Quadrisphaera sp. | reverse complement strand
ATAACCGTCGCGGGAACGATGGGGGCTCATCCCCGCGGACGCGGGGAGCACTCGAGGCCGAAGCGCCAGCCGCGCTGGCCGTCCGGCTCATCCCCGCGGACGCGGGGAGCACCCACCTCGCGAGGACCACGATGCGGCCGATGCGGCTCATCCCCGCGGACGCGGGGAGCACGCTTGCTGACCTGCGCCGTTATCCCACCAACCCCGAGATCACCTTCACTTCCCGCCGCCGCCCGACCGGCGCGCCCGCCGGTACTTGCTCGTCCGGCTCCACCCCGGGCGGGCGCCGCTGGGCACCGCCGACTCGCTCGGCGGCCGCCGCATGAGGTAAATCCCGTCCACGTCCACAGGCTCCCACTCGTGCCGGTGCACCCGGAAGGCGAGCCGCTGCTCCCCCCGCGCCGAGTGCACCATCAGGGCGCGCCCGTCCTTCACCAGCTCCAGCACCCGCTCCCACATCAGGTCCCGGACCCGCGCGGTGAGCACGCCGACGAACACCCCGGGCGAGACCTCCAGCAGCCACCGCGTCAGGTGCCTGCGAAGCCCTGCGGGACAGGCCGTCAGCACGATCACCACCATGGCGCGTCGTCCGCGTAGCTCGCCCCGCCCGCGACGCTGCCCCGGGCGCCGTCCCACAGCTGGACCACGTCGCCGTCCTCCTCGACCAGCTCGTCAACCTCATCAGCCGGGAGCAGGAGCACGTGGACGTCGCGCGAGCACCGCTCGAGGATGCCGCCGGCATGCACGGCGTCACGCACAGCCCGGCGGGTCTCCGCCGGCAGGTCCTCCGGCTGCTGCGCCGCGACGTCGAAGGCGATCGGGATCGCCACCTCGGCCTTGTACAGGTCGGCGAGATCGAAGACGAAGGACCGCACGTGCCCGGTGTGCACGAAGCCCAACCCTGGCGAGCACCCCAGCGCCACCACCACGGCGTGGACGACGCCGTACAGGCACGTCGTCGCCGCGGACAGCGCCTGGTTGACGCCGTCGCCGGACTCGAAGTCGGAGACGTCGTAGCTGCGACGCTGCCACTCCACCCCGGTGCGCTCGGAGTGCTCGCGATAGAGCCGGCGCACCCGGGCCCCCTCGCGGCCTCGCAGCTGCTGCATCGTCAGACCCGAGACGTCCTCCCCGGGGAAGCGCATCGCGTACATCGCCCGCGCCACCCGCAGCCGCGCGGACTGGTTCGTCACCGCCCGCGCCTGGGCCTCCAGAAGGCGCGAGGAGCGCGCCAGCGACCGGCCGTGGGCGTAGTACCGCACGCCCCGCTCGCCCACCCAGACCGCCGTGGACCCGCTCTCCGCGAGGAGCATCATCGCCTGGTGGCTGACGTTCGTGCCCGGACCCAGCAGCAGAGCGCCCAGCGAGGCGGCCGGCAGGTGCACGGTGCCGCGCTCGTCGGTGGCGGTGATGGCGTTGGCCTCCCGATGGACGACGGCCCGCTCCAGGTACACGAAGCTCATCCGGTCCTGGGCGCGCACCAGCTCCCCCAGCTCCGGCGGGCGGACGCCGGGTACCGGCTTCACGGCAGCGGGGCGAGTGTGAGGAGCCCGCAGCCGTAGCCCTTGGCGCGCCCGACGCCGCGCACCAGCGCCGTGCGCAGCGCGACGGGGTCGGTCACCTCGAGACGGCCGTCGAACGTCGCCTGCGCGATGGTCACCGTCGCCCCCTGACGGCGGAACCGCAGGGTGCGCCGGTCGCGCACCACGACGTCCGGCTCGCCGTCGGCGCCCGCCGTGACGGTGAGACCCAGCCGCTCGGCGCGTTCCAGCAGCCACCGGACCTGCTGCTCCGCGGTGACGTGCCCCAGCGGCTGGGTCTCCGCTCGTCCAGGCACCCGTCCGCTGCGCACCGGGTTCGCGGTGAGCCGGAAAGCCCAGCGTTGCCCGGCTTCGAGGCGGTCCAGCAGCGGCGCGTAGTCGCGGGTCTGCCAGCTCGACGTCGTGGGCCACCCGGCCTGCTCCACCAGGTGCGTCATGTCCGGCTCACCGGGGCTGGCGACGAACAGCTCGGTCTTCTGGTGCTCGCCGCGGTCCAGGCGCCACAGCACCCTCCCCTCGTCCCCGCCGGCCGTGGCGCCGGGCGGGAAGCTGGACATCACCGCCGCGTGCATCGTCTGGGGTGAGGCGAGCAGCGCGCGGCTGCCCCGCCGCGCCGGGTTCAGCGCGAACCTGGTCAGATGCATCAGGCTCCTCCCAGGGCGGCCATGAAGTCCGGCTCGACGAGGGCGCCGACGCGGGCGTCCGGGTTCTCGACGCGCGCCGGGCCGGCGCGGACCACGGTGCGCCAGCCGTGCTCCCGGCGCTCGGGCGAGTAGCTGATCGGCTGGTCGCGCACCACGTCGCCGACCTCCCCCGGGTCCTCGGCGTCGCGCACGATCGGCAGGTCGACGCAGGGGCCCTGCTTGCGGCGCCACCACCTCGACGCCTGCCACGGCTCCGCCTCCAGCACCTCCTGCAGGCCGCCGTCGCGCACCCCGAGGCTCACCGCCCCGGCCGGCGGGCACGAGCGTCGCCCGAGGAACAGCGGGAACACCGGCGAGCGCAGCGCCTCCTCCAGCCCCGCGAGCATCTCCGCGTCGCCACCGATGCCGGCGAGGAAGACGGCGTCGGCGAGGTAGAACCGGTAGGACAGCGGCATCGTCTGCTTGCCGTCCAGGCTGCGGGCAGTCTGGAAGTCGCGCACCAGGCGCCCCGGCTGGTCCACCCGCACCCCGAAGGAGGTGGCGGCGAGATCCTCGACCGGGTCGGTGCGCCGGCGGCCCTGGGCCGCGGCGACCATCCCCAGCACCCCGCTCTTCGTCGGCTCGTGCCGGGTCTCCCGGCGGGTGAACCGGCTCGCAGCGCCCCACGCCTGGAGGGGCCCGGCGAGCCGCAGCAACAGCACGCTCATGCCGGCACGCCCGCGGGCTCGCCCACCCGCTCGCCGACCGCGTCGACGAGCCGGTCGAGGCCCACCACCTCGCCGAGGTCCTCCAGCGCCCGCGTCGCCGAGCCCACGCGCACCACCCAGCTCGCCGTGGGCGCGCCGCCGTACGCCGCGTCGACGTCGCGGCTGTGCTCGACCAGGCGCGCGACCGCCTGCTCGAGCCGGCCGCCGCTCTCCCCCGCCTCGACGGCGTCCTCGAAGGCGCCGACGAGGTTCACCGGCTGGGCCTCGCGCAGCTGGACCACCACCGCGTCGGGCAGGGTGCGGTGGGCGAAGGTGGTCTGCTTGCCCGTCGGCATGGACGTGACGAAGGCCCGCACGAAGGCGCGGACGGCCGCCGCAGTCGCGTCCTGCTCCCCCTCGGTGCCGGCGAGGTTCGCCCGCAGCGCGTCGACGTCGAGCGTGGCGTACCGGTAGAGAGTCGAGGAGTTGAACTCCACCGTGCCGATCATGCCGGCGCCGGCGTTGTCGTCCGGGGCGCGGTCGTCCACGGCGGTGAAGTAGTCGAACTCGTTGTCCACCGCGTGGACGCTGATGGCGTGGGCCACCTGCGCGGCGGCGTCGACGTTGAGGTCCGTGGCGTCCGCGACCATGCGCCCGAACAGCGCCACGTCGACGCTGTGGCGGGAGTCGGCGGCCGCTTTGGCGTCCTTCTTCTCGACGCTCCCGCCGGAGCGCGCGGCCTCGACGGCGAGAGCGGCGAGCCGGTCGACCTGGCTGCGGCTGAGGAAGAGCAGGTAGCCGGGCTGCTCGTGCTCCTGCTCGGCGTTCTTGCCGCGGGTCGGCTTCTTGAGCTCGATGCCCGCCGCCTTGAGGACCGAGGTCGCCTGCTGCACCGAGTCCTCGGGCGCGGTCCCGCTCGCCAGCTCCTGGATGCGCTCCGCGACGAGGTCGACGACCCGCTTGGTGCGCACCCCCAGCTGGTCACGGTCGAGCAGGTCGTCGAAGGCCTTGCGGGTGGCGCGCTTCCACGCCTGGCTGGAGACCCGCGCGCGGCGCACCCCGCCGTAGTAGGCGGTCTTGGGGCTGCCGGTGTCGTCGCGGTTGATGTTGGACGGCGGCACGGTCTGCAGCACGTGCAGGTCGAGGACGGTGCGTGGCATCACTGGTCTCCTGTCGAGGGGTCGTTCGAGGCGGTGGGCGCCTCCGCGTCAGCGGCGCCGTCGCGAGGTGTGCGGTAGTAGTCCCGGCCCCAGACCAGCCGCACGCGGTCAGCGGTGCCGGGCTGCTGCAGGCGCCGCAGGTCGCGGGCGAGGCGTCCGTGGTCCAGAGCGATGCCAGCGCCGCGCAGCTGGGTGATCAGGCCGCGGAGGTGGTGCAGCGTCTCCGCCCAGGACGACGCCGTACCCAGCGCCTGGAAGCGCCGGCGCACCGCCTCCTCCGAGGCGTGGCCCTGCCCGAGCGTGCGCACCGCCGCACCGAGCGAGCGCCCCGCACGGTGCATCGGCTGTCCCTGGGACTGCTGGTGGACGGCGTAGACGGTGATGGCGGCGTGGGCGGCACGCTCATGGGGTGACGGCTCGTCGCCGCGGCCGAGCAGCTCCACCGGCATGCCGTCGAGGACGTCGCCCCAGACCTGCGGGTCGGCGCCAGGCGAGGACGTCACGGCGCGGCGCAACCGCGCGAGCGACCCGACCCCGCCAGACTCCCCGGCCAGGTAGGACCGCTGGAGAGCGAGCACACGGGTGACCACGAAGGACTCCAGCGCGTCGTCCCGGTCAGTTCTCGGTGCTGCTCGCGAGGTCGTCGCGGTAGGGGTGTCGGTGGCGGTCATGCGCTGCTCCTCGTCGTCGTCGTCGTCGCTGGCTCGCTGCTCTCGTCCGCCGGCCTGGCGAGCACCAGGGCCTTGCGCAGCGCTGCGCGGAACCAGGCCTCAGCGAGGGACGAGCTGACGTGGCGGCTCCCCTGGCGCCCGTGGACCTCGCGTCCCACCCAGGCCGGGGCACCGGCGTTCTCGAGCATCTCGGCGCCGAGCCCCCGGACGGTGCGGTCGACGTGGCGCTCCCAGACGGTGCGGCGCCCATGAGCGTCGGCGCCGGGTACCAGCGAGGCGAGCCACGTGCGGTACGGAGCGTCGAGGGCGAAGTACGCCAGCTCGCGAGCGCGCTCACGCGGGCCGTCGACGTCGCCACCGGCCGCGGCGGCGACGTTGCCCGCCAGGTTCACCAGCGCGTCCGCGGCGTTCTTCGCCGCCTCCACGGCGTCGAGGGCGCAGCGCCGCAGCGCGACGCCGTGCTCGCCGAGCAACACCGCGTGGACGAGCAGAGCGTCGTCGACGAGCTCGTCGATGACTGAGCTGTTGCTGCCGTACTCCACGCCGATCGCCCGGGTGCGCAGCGCCAGGTCGTCGGGCAGGTGCTCGTCCTCCACCAGGCGTGCGAGCCAGTCCAGCACCAGCGGCGGGAGCCCCTCCTCGGCGCGTCCGCGGCCGTCGCTCTGCTCAGCCAGCGGCAGCAGCGCCGGCAGACCCCGCCACAACGCCCGGGCCGGCTGATGGGTGCGGGGCATGTAGACGAGCGGCAGCTTCAGCGCCTTCTCCTGGGCCGTGCTGCGCCGCCACGCGGTGGCGCTCTCCAGCTGGTGACGGTTGGCCGGCCGCAGGGGATCGCCGTTGGCGACGATGACGCCGGTCACCTCGCCACCGGTCACGGCCAGCCGTACGCGCCGGCTCTGCCAGGTCAGCAGGTCGGCCGGGCCCGTCGGCCAGCGGTCCGGCGCCTCGACCGTCGGCCCCTGCGGCGCGCGCTCCCACACCGCGGAGTCATCCGTGGGCCACGGCTCACCGTCGCGGTCGGCGAGGACGAGGTTGAGCAGCAGCGTCTGGTGCAGCGTCGCCCCCTCGACCAGGAGACCACCGAGCTGTCCGCACCAGGCGGTGCCGATGGGGTAGCCCTTGCCGCCCTTGACCCGCGGGTCCCCGACCGCACCGGACTTGATGCCCGACGGGTCGAAGGCCTGGGTGTGCACCACCCAGCGCGCCGCCTCGGCGAGGGAGATGCGCGCCAGGGACGACCCGGCCCTGGTGGTGAAGTACTGCGCGTTGTTCGGCACGTCGGGGATCAGCGAGGTGAGCGGCGAGACACCGTCCTTCGCCGTACGCAAGCCCGCCACCTGGTAGAACGGCGTGCCCGGGTGCAGCAGGTCGAAGCGGTCGGCGTGATCGGCCAGGTGCTGCGCCACGTGCCCGGCCAGGTCCACCTCCCCGCGCCACGCCTCGTGCCAGTGCTCCGTGAGCTCGTCGCGGCGCCACGGCACCGCGCGGTGCAGGATCGCCAGCAGCAGCCGGTTCAGGGCGAACACCTGGGTGGGCACCTCCCCGGCGAGCCCCTGCAGCTCGTGGGCGCGGGTGAAGGCCTCCATCAGCGAGACCTCCTCGACGTCGCCCGCCAGCGTGCGCACGAGCAGCCACGGCTCGTGGCGCAGGTCGAACGACGCCTCGGGCGCTGAGCCGGGCTCGGTCATGCGTGCTCCTCCTCGGTGGTGACGAGCAGACCGCGGTCGCGGTCGTAGACGACGCGGTGGCCGGCGAGGACCGTGCTGAGCTCGTCGTCGAGCTCGAGGACCAGCTGCCCCGAGAGCCAATGGCTGTCCTGCCAGCCCGGGTACCACCTGCGCTCGAGGGCGGTCAGGACGGCGTCGATCATCGACGGGTTCGTCAGCTGGACCGGCAGGCGCAGCGTGCACGTCGCCGCCACCTTCGCCACGTGGTCCTCCGGCCTGCCCTCGGTGGGCACGACGCGCCCGCCACCGGGCTCCAGCCACGGCAGCAGCCGCACCTCCTGACCGACGCGCTGGACGACCACCACCTCGACGCCCTCGTCGCTGTCACGTACCTGTGCATGACCGCGGGCGGAGTCGTCGGCCTCTCCGGCCGAGCCCGTGACCCAGCCGACGATCGCCTCCCCGGGCTTCTTGACGGGCCCCAGCTGGTAGGTCGCGGCCCGCTCCTGCTGGTCGGCCTCGTGGCGCCGGCGGTCGTCCTCGGCCGCGGCGAAGGCTTCCTCCCACCCGGCCGGAGGTGCCAGGTCGTCGGCGTAGGCGGCCTGCACCAGCGGCGCGATGTCGCCGGGCAGCTCCACGAGGCCGCGGTCCAGCACCGGACCGAGCACCGCGAGCGCGCGGAGCAGCGGGGCACGGCGGTAGACGCTCACCGAGCCGCGCACCGCCTCGAGCGGCTCGGCCGACCAGTCCTCCACCCCGGCCACCAGGGCTCGGGCGGTGCGTAGCAGCGGCGGCCGCTCGCCCTGGTCCTCGCCGCGGTGGTGGCGGTGCAGGCGTCCGAGGCGCTGGAGCACGAGGTCCACGGGCGCCAGGTCGGTGACCATGAGGTCCACATCGATGTCGAGGGACTGCTCGATGACCTGCGTGCCGACCACGACGAGGCGCTGCGGACGCTGGCGGCCGGCCGCGGCCACCGCGGCCGGTGGGCCGAGGCGCTCGCGCAGCTCGCGCTCGCGGGCGGCGCGGTCGACGGCGACGAAACGCGAGTGCAGGAGCACCACCTCGGCGTCCAGCTCCTCGCGCAACAGCTCGTAGGTGGCCTGCGCGCGCCCGACGGTGTTGCGCACCACCGCGGCGACGCCGCCGCCCGCGAGCGCCTCGCGCAGCGTCGTGAGCAGCGCTGCATCGTCGTCGTCGAGCCGCTCCAGCGCCACGGGCTGCCGGCGGTCACCCGGCTCGGTGACGACCACGCGCGGCGTCTCGCCGGTCGACGCCGTGACGACGGGATAGCCGACGTCGCCGTCGAGCACGGTGTAGACCGCGCCGTCGGGCTCGGGCAGGCCACGGGCCCTGGCCCGCCCGGCGTCGTAGGCCGCGACCAGCGCACGGCGCTGCGCCGACGGGAGGGTCGCGGAGAGCACGACGGTGGGCGCGCCGTGGGCGCCGAGCCAGTGCAGCACCCGCTGGAGGTAGCTGCCCATGTAGACGTCGACCGCGTGGACCTCGTCGATGACGACGACCTTGCTGGCGAGGGCGAGGTGGCGCAGCACGAGGTGCTTGCTGCGCAGACCTGCGAAGAGCACCTGGTCGACGGTGCCGACGACGATCGAGGACAGCGGACCGCGTTTGCGCCCGCGCAGCCAGGCGTGTGCGGTGGCGACGGCCCGCTGCGCCTCTGGACCACCCGGCCGGCCGTTCTTCGTCGTGTCGTCGTCCTGCGCGATCGCCGTGGGCCCGGCGGTACGCCACAGGTCGCTCGCCTCGGGGTTGAGCGCCGCCTTGCCGTGCGCGAGGAACACCGTGAGGTCGCGCTCGTCACCGGCTCCTGCAGCCACCGGCAGGCGCTCCAGCCACCGGCGCACGCGGGAGAACATGGCGTCGGACGTCGCCATGGTGGGCAGCGCGACGAAGACCCCGCCGGCGCCGGTGCGGTGGGCGAGCACCTCGGCTGCGGCCAGGGCGGCCTCGGTCTTCCCGGCGCCCATCGGCGCCTCGACCACGAGCAGCCCGGGCTCCTCGACCTGACGGGCGAGGGTCGCGGCGGTGCGCTGCACCTGGTGAAGCTCCGCTCCTACGGGGAGGGTGAAGCGGTCGGCGAACAGCTGGTCGTCGTCCGTGGGCGGCGCGCACGGACGCCACTGGGGTGGGAGGTCCAGCGCTCGCCACGCCGCAGCCGCGCGCTCGGACGACGAGCGCGAGGCGTCGCCGGGGTAGTAGGGGAAGAGGTCGTCGTCGCTGGCGAGCCAGTCGGCGACGATGACCACCGCCCCGACGAGCACCTGCACCGGGGAGGGCAGCGGTGTCGCCGACCACGCGGACAGCCGGTCGATGACACCGGTGAAAGCTGCCGAGTGCTCCAGCAGCTCGGTCTGGACGGCGGTCCACCGCTCGTCCGGGGCGACGAGGTGGGGGCGCTCGGGGACGCGCTGCAGAGCAGTGGTCTCCGGCGGGGCGCCGTGGTGGCCACCCACCGCGACGGCGTAGGTGCGTGCGGTCTTCCGCGACCACCCGGCGCCGGTGAGCCACCGGGTGAGGAGGTGCTGGCCGGCCAGCTCGTGGCGCACCGTGGAGCGGTCGGCGAGATTCAGCGGCATGGCGAGCCCGGCGTCGCGCATCCGCGCCGTGAGGTGTGCTGCCATGGCCTCCGCCTGGACGGCGAAGGCCGGGGTGGCCTTGCCGACGTCGTGCACGCCGGCGAGCCAGGTGACCAGGAGTCGACCGTCGGCGTCACCGCCAGGCAGCGGCGCCGAGATCGTCCGGCGCACCGCTGCGGGAAGCCAGCGGTCCCAGAGCAGACCCGCGACCGCCGCGGCGTCCTCGAGGTGCCGGTCCAGGGGCAGCCACCCGTCGTCGCGCGGGCTCGTCTTGGCCCACACGCTCTGCGCGGCATTGCTCAGCACAGCGTCACCTTCGCATGGAGTCGATCTGCACGGGGGCGATCGACCTCGACCGCAGCGGCGTGAAGTCGCACAGCGCCGGTGTCGCGATTCAGCGACGACGATCAGGTCAGGAGTCCCTGCGGCACAGCAGGCGCCTGGCCCGTTGTCATGAGTCATCCGTCAGCGCTGCGGCATGTCATCGGCAAGCGGAGCACGATGCCGCCCGCCGAGTGCATACCACTTGGTAGTCACGTGTGAGAGACTGCCTCATGCCGACCACCGCCGCGACAACCCAGATCGCCGTCCGGCTCACGCCCGATGAGCTCGACGCCCTCGACGCCGAGGTGGCAGAGGGGCGGGCCTCGAGCCGCTCGGACGCGCTCCGTCGAAGCATCGCCCGCCTCCAGCGCGGACAGCGCTACCGCGCCGAGGAACGCGTGCTCGTGGAGCTCGCACGGCGCGGGGAGCCCGTCTACCCGGACCTCGAAGGACTCGTCGTACCTCACCCCGAGCTGGACTGACGCACCGTGCGGACCATCGCCTCCGTGACGCTCGACAAGCGGCGCCCGGCATTGATCCTCACGCGAGAGTCGCGACTCCACCTGCTCACACGCATCACGGTCGCCCCCATCACCAGCACCGTTCGGGGTCTCACGACCGAGGTGCGCGTGGGCGCGCGGAACGGCCTCGACCACGAGAGCGTCATCAGCTGCGACAACCTCGTCACCGTCCACGTCTCTGCGATCGGGGCGTCCATCGGCCTGCTCTTCGACGACGAGGAGGAGGCCCTCGCGAGGGCGATCAGCGACGCCTTCGACCTCCCCCCGTGCTGACGTCGTCGAGGCCGCACACGACCCTGTCCACCGCCCACCGCCTACAGTCGCCTGCACAGCGCCGGCGCCGCCGCCGGCCGGAGGGAGTGATCGTGGACAAGGTGGTTCCCAGCGCCGCGGAGGCGGTGGCCGACGTCCCCAGCGGGGCCTCGCTCGCGGTGGGGGGTTTCGGGCTGTGCGGCATCCCGTCCGTGCTGACGGACGCGCTGCTGGACCA
>JARIBR010000113.1 GCA_029258695.1 Quadrisphaera sp. | reverse complement strand
CCCCGGTGAGGTTCACGCCGATGATGGCGTTCCACTGCTCGTGGGTGAACTCGTCGACCGGCCCGATGTTGACGATGCCGGCGTTGTTGACCAGCACGTCGAGGGAGCCGAAGGTGTCCACCGCCGTGGCCACGGCGGCGTCCCAGCTGCTCGGGTCGGTGACGTCCAGGTGCACGAAGCGTCCCGCCTCCCCGAGCTCCTCCGCGACGTCGGAGCCGTCGAGCACGTCGCCGACCACCACGCGGGCACCCTCCGCGACGAGCATCCGGGCGTGCGCCGCGCCCATCCCGCGCGCCCCGCCGGTGACCAGTGCGACCTTGCCGTCCACGCGTCCCATCGTCCGTGCTCCTTGTCCGTCGTCGTGGCGCCGAGAGGGCCCGGCGTCGCCTCGATCGTCCCAGGCGCGCGATGGCGTCGGGCCGGCAGGTCAAGGCGAGGCGCGAGCGCGTCGATGGGGGGATGATGGGTCGGGCTCGACCGGTCGACCCTCGCACTCACCACCACGGAGAGGACCGCGATGAGCGTCGCCCAGCACGGCCGACGTGACGGCACCGCGCGCGACCTCGCGATCCCGCTCGCCCCCCGCGAGGAGTCCTTCACCTCCCGCCTGCGCCACGTCAGCGTCACCGCGCGCGTCGGCACCTGGCTGGGGGTCGCGTTCAGCGTCGCGCTGCTCACCGGCCTCTACAGCCACTACAGCCAGTCCTTCACCCCGTGGTTCCCCCTGGTCACCTGGTCGTGGGTCTACCGGGTCACGCAGGGCCTCCACGTCATCGCCGGCACGGCCGCGGTGCCGCTGCTGCTCGTGAAGCTCTGGTCGGTCTACCCGAAGCTCTTCTCCCGCCTCCCGTGGCCCCCGAGCCGGCGCCTCGCGCTCCACGTCGCGGAGAAGGCCTCGATCCTCGTCCTCGTGGCCTCGGCGATCTTCGAGCTGGCGACCGGGCTGGCGAACATCGCCCACTGGTACCCGTGGAGCTTCAGCTTCCGCTCCACCCACTACGCCGTGGGCCTGCTCGCCTTCGGCTCCATCGTCCTGCACGTGGCGATCAAGATGCCGTTCATCCGCGAGGGGTGGGCGCAGGAGCCGTCGCGGGACGCCAGGGTGCGGGACGCCGGGGTGCGGGACGCCGCGGTGCGGGAGTCGCCGCTCCCGGACGGCGGCACGGCAGCGCCGCGCGAGGAGCCCGTGACCGAGGTGCAGGCCCCGGCGGCGCCGCTGAGCCGGCGCTCGCTGCTGAACCTCACCTGGGGCGCCACCGGGCTCGCGGTGCTGGCCACCGCCGGGTCCACCGTCCCGTTCCTGCGCGACGTCTCGCTGTTCGCCGTCCGCAGCGGCGACGGCCCGCTCGGCGTGCCCATCAACCGCACCGCCCGGGAGGCCGGGGTGGGGGAGGGCGTCGGGGACGGCTGGAGCGTGGTGGTGCGGCACGCCGGGCAGGAGCGCACCTTCACCCGCGCGGACCTCGAGGCGATGCCGCAGTCCACCCACGACCTTCCCATCGCCTGCGTGGAGGGGTGGTCGGCCTCGGCGACGTGGACCGGCGTGCCGCTGCGCGACCTCATGGCCGCTGTCGGCGCGCCCTCCGGCAGCGACGTGAAGGTCGCCTCCGCCCAGACGCGGGGGGCCTTCTCGCGCACGTTCATGCCGGCGCTGTTCGCCGACGACCCGCGCACGCTGCTGGCGCTGCGCCTCAACGGTGAGGAGCTGACGCTGGACCACGGGTACCCGGCCCGCATCATCGCCCCGGGGCGCCCCGGGGTGCTGCAGACGAAGTGGGTCACCGCGCTGGGCACGACCGCGTGAGCGCCGTCCGTGCGGCGCGCCTGCTGCTGGGGGCCGGCGGCCTGGTGGTCATCGGCGCGGGAGTGTCCGTCCTCGTGGGTGCGCCGCTGCCCTCGCTGGTATCCATCGCGATCTTCCTGGCCGGGGGCGTCATCGCCCACGACGCGCTCCTCGCCCCCGCCACCGCGGCCGGCGGAGCAGCCGTCTCACGGCTGGTGCCGCGGGCGTACCTCACCCCGCTCGTCGTGGCCGTGGTGCTGGTCGGCACGCTGACGGTCGCCTCGGTCCCCGTGCTCTTCGGGGTGAACGAGAGCCCGGACAACCAGACCGTCGACGACCGCCCGTACCTGGCGTCGTGGCTCGTGGTCCTGGCGGTCGCCGCCCTCGCGGTGGTGGTGGTCGGGGCGATCCGCTCCGCGCGCTGGCGTCGGGCGGCGGACACCGCGACCGGCTGAGGCCGGCGCCGCGAGGGACCGCGTCCGCTGGGGCTGTGCGCCCTCGGCGGGGCAGCATGGGCGGGTGCGCCCCACCGTCACGAGGTTCTCAGTCCTGCTGGCCCTGCTGGTGATGACCGTGCTCGCCGCCTGCTCGCCCGCCCCGACGGATGCCACGACGTTCCCGGGGCTGAGCGCGGACCAGCGCGTCGTCGACGCGACCGGGACCTCGCTGAGCCCCGCCCAGACCGAGGACCTGCAGCGGCGCCTCGCCGGGCTCGTCGACGTCGGCGCCGACCCCGTCGCCTACGTGCGCGCCCGCGACGCCGACCCCGACGAGACGCTCGACCAGGTCGAGGCCCTCCACGAGGCGTGGGTCGCCGCCACCGGCGCCGACGCGGGCACGACGGTGGCGGTGCTCGTCAACCGCAACCCCGACGACGCGCAGGACGCGCGCGCCGGCGTCTACGTCGGGGAGAGCTACCAGGAGGGGAACGTGCCGTCGGGGGAGCAGGAGGCGATCGTCGAGGACGCGCTGGTCCCGCCGCTGCGCGACGGCGACGTGCACGCCTCCCTCGCGGCCGGCATCGACCGGCTCACCTCCGCCGTCCGCGACGGACCGCCGACCAACGCCTTCCAGGACTGGGCGGCGGGCGCCGCTACCACCTGGGTCCCGTGGACCCTGCTCGGGCTCGCCGCGCTCGGCGCCGCCGTGGCAGCCGCGATCTTCGGGCGCCGCTCGCGACCCGACGGCCTCGACGCCGGCCCGTCGGCGCCCACCACGGTGCGTCCGGGAGACCTCCACCCCGCGGTGGGTGCGGCGCTCGCCACCGGCTCCCCGCAGGCGTCAGCGGTGCCGGCCGCCGTGCTCCGCCTCGCCGCTCGCGACGCGCTGGACGTCGAGCAAGCCGGTGGCACCACGTCCAGCGACCCGGCCGTCCGGGTGCGGCTGCTCGACCGCTCGCGGGTGCACGGCGGCGTCGACGCCGCCGTGTGGGACCAGCTGTCCGCCGTCGCCGGCGACGGGGTCGTGGGCAGCGAGGCCCTCGCCGAGGTCGCCGGCGACGCTCGCCCCTCGACCGAGGCGGTCCGCGCCGAGCTGGCGCACCACGGCTGGTGGGACGCCGACGCCCCGAGAGCCCGCCGTGCCCTCATCGCGATCGCCGCGGTCGCCGCGGTGCTCGTCCTCGTCGGTGCGGTGCTCGGCGGAGCGGGGAACGAGCCCTGGGTGTTCGCCAGCCTGGTGCCGATGGTGGTGCTCCTCGTCGTCGCGGTCGCCTTCGCGGAGAAGTTCCCCCGGATCTCCGGAGCCGGGCTGGCTGCCGCCCGGCCGTGGCGGGCCTACCGGGAAGGGCTCGAGGCCGCGGCGACGGACGACGGGGCGGGGGTGGATCTCGACGCCGTGCTGCCCGACGTCGTCGCGATGAACCTCGGGGCGGCGTGGGGGGACCGCCTCGAGGCTGCCACGACGGACGGAGGGAGGCTCGCGGCGTTGTCGTCGTCGGGCGGGTCGTCGTCGGGCGGGTCGGCCGGCAGTCCGGCCGCGGTCCCCTGGGTGGCCTTCTCCGGGGCGTTCACGTCCAGCGGCAGCCCTGCCAGCACCGTGACGACGATCAGCCCCGGCGGAGGAGGAGGCGCCGCGGGGAGCACGTGAGCCCCCGGCCCCGCGACGGCGGGACCGGGGGCTCTCATCTGGGCGACGGTGCGCCGCCGGTGCGGGACCGTGCGGTGTCGGTGCGGGTGGGTCAGCCGGCGACGCGCGTGACGGCGTCGCTCACGGTCTCGTCACCGCTCGTCAGCTCGAGCACCAGCCCGGCGGAGGAGGGGGCGACGAGCAGGGCGGCGAGCACCGCGGCGACGTCCGCCCGCGGCACGCTGCCCATCTCGACCCCGCCGTCCTGCGTGGTGGCGAGGGTGACCGTGCCGGTCGCGTCGTCGTCGGTGAGCATGCCCGGGCGCAGGATCGTCCACGCCAGGTCGCGGCCGCGCAGGTCGTCCTCGGCGGCGAGCTTGGCCGCGAAGTAGGGGGCCATCTCGTCGGGGACCTGGGACGTGTCGGCGCCCTCGCGGGCCGTGTCGGTGCCCATCGAGGAGATCATGAGGTACTCCGGCACCTTCGCCGCGACGGCGGCGTCGGCCAGCTTGACGGCCCCCTGGTGGTCGAC
>JARIBR010000199.1 GCA_029258695.1 Quadrisphaera sp. | reverse complement strand
GCGCTCGCGAGCACCGAGCTGGACACCGGCATCACCACCTTCACGGTGACCAACGACGGCAGCCAGGTCTCCGAGGTCTACGTCTACGCCCCCGCCGGCGACCAGGAGCAGGACGCCGAGGCGTCGACCTTCTCCCGCATCGTCACCGAGAAGGAGAACATCGGCCCCGGCACCTCCTACGACCTCACCGTGGACCTCGCTGCCGGCGACTACCAGGTGGCGTGCAAGCCCGGCATGGTCGGCGAGGGCATCCGCACCCCCGTCACCGTCACCGGCGAGGACGAGTCCTTGACCGCCGCGGAGCAGAGCGCGGTCGACGAGTACCGCACCTACGTCCAGGAGCAGGCCGACGCCACCGTGCCGCTGGTCGCCGAGCTGCGCGACGCCGTCGTCGCGGGGGACCGCGAGCGGGCCCAGGCGCTCTACGCGCCCAGCCGGGTGCCGTGGGAGCGCATCGAGCCGGTCGCGGAGAGCTTCGGGGACCTCGACCCGCGCATCGACGCCCGCGAGGCGGACCTCGAGGAGGGTGACGACTTCACCGGGTGGCACCGCCTGGAGAAGGCGCTGTGGACCGGCGAGGACCTCGCTCCCATGGAGCCCGTCGCGGACGAGCTGCTGGCCGACGTCGAGGAGCTCGCCCAGCGCGCCCCGAACGCGGCGCTGACGCCGGCGTCCATCGGCAACGGCGCCAAGGAGCTGCTCGACGAGGTCGCGACCGGCAAGGTGACCGGTGAGGAGGAGGCGTTCAGCCACACCGACCTCGTCGACTTCCAGGGCAACCTCGACGGCGCGCAGCGGGCCTTCGAGGTGCTGCGTCCCCTGGTCGAGCAGAGCGACCCGCAGCTGGTCACCACGCTCGAGGAGCAGTTCGCCGCCCTCAACACCGCGCTGGACCCGTACCGCGACGCGAGCGCACCGGGCGGCTTCGTCTCCTATGACACCGTCGACGAGGCGCAGCGCCGCGACCTCGCGGCAGCCGTCGAGGCCCTGTCCGAGCCGCTGTCCCGGTTGGGCGCGGCTGCCGCCGCGGGCGGCCAGCAGTGAGCCCCGGTGCAGGCCACCTCAGCCGCCGCGGCCTGTTCGGGGTGCTCGGTGGGTCCGTCGCGGGCGCTGCGGTGGCCGGTGGAGCGGTGGCCTGCGCCAACGACTCTTCAGCGTCCGGCCTGGCCGGCGGCGGGCAGGTCGTCGACTTCCACGGCGACCACCAGGCCGGGATCGCGACGCCCGTGCAGTCGAACCTGCACTTCGCCGCCTTCGACGTCACCACGGCGGACCGGGACGCCCTGGCCGACCTGCTGCAGCGCTGGACGGTGGCGGCCCGGGAGCTGACCGCCGGCCGCGAGGTGGGCGAGAGCGGCGTCGCGGGCGGCGACGAGCTGGCGCCGCCGGACGACACCGGGGAGGCCATGGACCTGGCCGCCTCGCGCCTCACCCTCACGGTGGGTCTCGGGCCGTCGCTGTTCGACGACCGGTTTGGCCTGGCCGACCGGCGACCGGCCGCGCTGAGCGACCTCCCGGTCTTCCCCGGCGACGCCCTCGAGGAGACCCGCAGCGGCGGCGACCTGTGCGTGCAGGCCTGCGCGGACGACCCGCAGGTGGCCGTGCACGCCGTCCGCACCCTCACGCGGATGGCGGCGGGCACCGCGGCGGTGCGCTGGGCCCAGCTGGGGTTCGGCAAGGCCGCGAGCACCGACGCCTCCACGCCGACCCCGCGCAACCTGTTCGGCTTCAAGGACGGCACGTCGAACCCGCAGGGTGACGACTCCGGGGTCCTCGGCGAGCACGTGTGGGTCGACGGCGGCGACGACCCGGCGGCCGGGTGGCTCGCCGGCGGCTCCTACCTCGTGGCCCGCCGCATCGAGATGCTCATCGAGACGTGGGACCGCACGCCGCTGGGCGAGCAGGAGGTCCTCGTGGGGCGCACCAAGGGCGAGGGCGCGCCGCTGGGCGTGCCGGGTGCACAAGAGCACGACGAGGTGGACGTCTCGGCCCTGCCGGCCACCTCGCACGTGCGGTTGGCGCACCCGAGCCGTCACGGCGGCGCGCAGCTGCTGCGGCGCGGGTACAACTATGTGGACGGCAGCGACGGGCTGGGGCGCCTGGACGCGGGGCTGTTCTTCCTCTCCTACCAGCGCGACCCGGCGGCCTTCGTCGCCGTGCAGTCGGCGCTGGCCCGCGACGACGGCCTCAACGAGTACCTGAAGCACACCGGCTCGGGGATCTGGGCGGTGCCGCCCGGCGTGGGCGGCGACGGCTGGTGGGCCCAGGGGCTCTTCGAGGCCTGAGCGGGGCTCGGCGAGGTGCGGCGTCGGACGGGTGCGTCCGGTGCCGCCACGGTCACCGCGCCGTGCGCCCGTCGGACGGGCTGAACGCCGGTGCCTCGTCCTCGGCAGCCCTGAGGTCGACGGTGTTGACGTCCTCGGGCCGGTGCCCGGGCTTGGTCAGCTCGAGGCTGGCGAGGTGCTTCTGGAGCCGCTTGGCCATCGGGCGGAAAGTTGCCAGGGTGAGGCCACCCGAGAGAGCAGCGCCGAGCACCGGGATGGCCTTCGCGATCCCGTTGGCGAATACTTTTTTCGTCATCTCCGTGCCAAGATGGCCGGCAACTTTCTTGACGAGAGGATAGACGGCCCCCTGCGTGAGTGCTTTCTGCGGCAGCTTCTTCGCCGCATTGGCGGCGACCATGCCTGCGACTCTCCCCACCCCGCCCTGGGCGGCCTGCAGGCCGAACATCACGCCGACGAAGAGGATCAGCATGCCCT
>JARIBR010000186.1 GCA_029258695.1 Quadrisphaera sp. | reverse complement strand
ATGTCCCGATCGCTGGCGCACAACGTCGCCCTGGCCAGCCTCGGCGCGCGGCGCGCCGGGCCGTTCGTGCGGGCCCGCGCCGAGCGGGCGGCCGTCCAGCAGGCGGCAGCGAGCGTGGACGTGCGCGCGGCCGACCCCGACGCTGCGGTGCAGACGCTCTCCGGCGGCAACCAGCAGAAAGCGCTCTTCGCCAAGTGGATGCTGCGCGAACCCCGCGTGCTGCTCGTCGACGAGCCGACCCGCGGGGTCGACGTCGCCGCCAAGGCGCAGATCCACCACCTGGTCCTCGACGTGGCGCGGCGCGGCAGGGCGGTGGTGGTGGTCTCCTCCGAGCTGGAAGAGCTGCTCGCACTGTCGCACCGGGTGCTCGTGCTCCGTCACGGACGCATCGTCGGGGAGTTCGAGCGCGGCGCAGCGCGCGAAGCGGTCGTGGCCATGGCATTCGGAGATGAAGGAGAAACCGCATGACCGCTCCCCAGGCAGCAGGGACGCCCGCCACCGGAGCCTCGCCGGGCGCCGCTCCCGCGTCCTCACGGGACCGCGCGCGCACCGGCGTGCGGGTGAGGGACTACGGCATCCTCGTCGCGCTGGTCGCCATCGTGGCCGCGCTCACGTTCGGCACCGACACTTTCGCCACCCGGCAGAACCTCGTCAACCTCTTCGACCAGGTCTCCGTCGTGGGGCTGCTGGCCATCGGCGCGACGGTGTGCATCCTCAGTGGCGTCTTCGACCTCACCGCCAGCGCGACGCTCGCGCTGTCGGCGATCACCGGCGTGACGGTGGGGCAGCACCTGGGGACGCTGCCGGGCTTCGTGGCCGCCGTGGTGGCGGGGGCGCTCCTCGGCCTCCTGACGGGGACCATCGTGGTGCGCAGCGGCGTGAACTCGTTCATCGGGACGCTGGCGACGAGCATCATCTACCGCGGGGCCGCGGTCGTCGTGACCGCGGGAGCCATCGCCTACCCCCTGGAGAGCCAGGCCGAGCAGCTCGGCATGCTCACCTGGCCCTCGCTGTTCGGTCTCACCTCCGCCACCACGATCTTCGTCGTCGTGGCGCTCGCCGCCACCGTCCTGGTGAGCTCGACCACGTTCGGCCGTCGCCTGTACGCGGTCGGGGGCAACGCCGAGGCGGCCCGTCTCTCGGGCATCCGCACCGAGAACGTCCAGGTGGCCGCCTACGTCGTCAGCGGGGCCTGCTCGGCGCTGGCCGGGCTCATCCTCGCCTCTCGTGCCGGCTCCGCGCAGTCGAGCATGGCGACGGGGATGGAGCTGACCGCTATCGCGGCGGCCGTCATCGGTGGCACGAGCATCCTCGGTGGAGAGGGCGCCGTGTGGCGCGGGGTCGTCGGAGCCCTGCTGCTCACCCTCATCGGCAACGGTTTCAACCTGCTGGGGTGGGACACCACGTTCCAGCAGGTGACCACAGGGGTGCTCATCCTCCTCGCTGTCGCCGTGGACGCGATGCTGCGCCGGAGGTCTCGGTAGGTTCGTCGATCGTGGGGGGTCACGCCGGTACGCATCCCGAGCCGCGCCTCGCGGCGGGGGGTGCGGGGCGGCACGCCCGCGTCGGGCTCAGCCTCGAGCCGGGCGTCGGCCACGGTCTCGTGGTCCGTGCGGACGCCACCACCGAGGTCGTCCGGCGCAGCGGGCCCCGCTGCGCCGCGAGCGTCCTCGCCGCGTGCTTGGACGCCTGCCTCATCGGCGGGGTGGCCCCCCGCTCGATCGCGGTCGACGTCAGCCGTGTGCTCGAGGACCTCGTCACGGCCGACCCCCGTCGGCTGACGCCGGTCGCGCTCGTGCGGGTCGTCCCGCGGGCGCCCAGCGACCCTGCTCTGGCGCGCCATCCGTCGGTGGTGATCGAGCGTCTGGTCGACCACCGGGCGGTGGTCCCCGGGGGGCACGACCTCCTCGGGCGCGAGCTGTGCCCGCTCGACCGCGCTGCCCTCGCCGAGGCGAGCGCCGGGTTGGCCGCCGTCCGGCCCGCGAGTGTGGCCGTGATCGGCGCAGGGTCGCAGCGCCAGCCCCGTCACGAGCGTGAGGTGGCCGATGCTCTGCAGGCGGCGCTCCCCGACGCACGCATCGCCGTGGCCAACGAGTTCGGCGGGCACGGCCTCGCGGCTCGTGAGACCACGGTCGTGCTCGACGCCGCTCTCGTCACAGCCGTCGACGGCGTGCTCGCCGAGCTGGAGGAGGTCCTCGCCGCCCGGGGCGTCGACGTGCCACTGCGGGTCGCCCGGGGGGACGGGGGGTGGGTGAGCGCCGAGAAGGCTCGCGACCACCCCGTGCTGGTGGTGGGCGCGTGGGAGGGGCTGCAGGTCCTCGGGGCCGCCCACCTCGCCGGCGTCGCGAGCGGCCGCGTCCTGCTGCCGGCAGCGCGGGGCCACCGGGTCGGTGGTGTGCTGAACCACCTCGTGGTGGTGCGTGCGCACGCGCTGGGCGGCACGGCGACGGAGCTTCTCGTCCCCACCGCTGCGCTGGGGGAGACGGGTGCCGATCCCCCCGGCGTCAGTCCCGTCCACCCGCACGCCGAGCGGGACGCGGGCGGGTTGCTGGCGGCGGAGGACGTCGTCGTCGCGGACCGCCCGCCGGACGAGCTCGCGTGCACGGGCGTCGCCGTCACCAGACCGATGTCGTGGTTGGACGAGATCGTCCTCATCGAGTCGGCCGACCAGCTGGAGGAGATCCGTCGCGACGCGGTCGCGCGCGCGACAGCGCTCGTCATGGCCAACGGCGCTGAGCCCGGCGAACCGCCGGTCGTCGAGGTCTCCACGGTCGCGCTGCCGTACAGCCGCTCGGGCATGGTGCGGCTGCGCGTGCGCGTCGCCGGCCACGGCGACGCCCCGGCCGAGCGGTACGCCTCGTGAGCCTGCGGAGCCGTCCTGCGGCCCGGACCCCGCGGACTCACAGGGCGGGGACACCGGGGTGGGCGTCATGACCGCGGCCACCCTCAGCCTGGCGGCCGGTGACGTGCCGGCGCTGCTCGCCGGCGCCCACCTCTACTCCCCGGTCACCAGTGCTGCGGGGCTGGAGGTGCCGGTCTCTTGGCTGACCGACCTGCTGGAGCGCAACGGACCACTGCCGCTGCTGCGCCCCCAGCAGCTGCCGCCGTCGACCACGTGCGCGGCGCTCTGCGTGCTCGGGTCGGCCGCGGCGCTGGCGGACCTCCCGCCGACCGGTGATGAGCTCGAGCTCGCGGTGCGCGAGCTCGAGCACGTGGTGGGGAGTGCGTTCGGTGCTGTCTACCCGCTCGCGGCCGCCACGGTCAGCGCCGTCGTGCCGTTGATCGCCGCCTCGCAGCTGGGCGTGCCGCTGCTCGACGTCGACGGCATGGGCCGAGCCTTCGCGCTGATCCACCACACCGCGATGCACCTGGCCGGGATGCTGCCCACGCCCCTCGTCCTCCGCGGTACCACCGGCGAGAGCATGAGCCTGAAGGTGCTCTCGCCCCCGCGCGCCGACGCGCTGCTGCGCTCGAGCGTCGACGTCCTCGGCGGGTGGGCGGCGTTGGCCTCGTACCCGACCACCGCCGGTGCGTTGACGACCGCGGGCCTGCAGGGAACGACCTCCCGGCTGCTCGACGTCGGGCGGGTGCTGCTCAGCTCTCGCGATCCCGACCTCCTGGCCTCGAGGTTGGCGGTGGTGAACGGCTGCCGGCGCGTGGGGCGCGGCCGCATCGTCGAGCTGGAGCACCTGAGCCGGCCCACGGACACGACCGTCCCGACCCACCCGACGAGCGTGGTGATCGAGCGGAGCTACGAGCAGCGCCGCCAGCTGCGCCTGGAGCTGCGCAGCGAGGTGGTCGCCGTGTTCAGCGACGGCGCGCTGACGGCGGCGGTACCGGACCTCATCACCCTGATGGACGTGAGGCGCGGGGAGCCGGCGCCCCTGGACGGGTTGCAGCCGGGCGACCTCGTCGACGTCCTGGTCATGCCCGCCGAGCCCGTCTGGTACAGCGCCAGGGGCTTGGCCATGGTGGGTCCGGCCACGCACGGGATCCCGCTGGAGCATCCACGGCGGCGCAGGTGACGGCCCGGTGAAGGTCGATCCGGGGGACCGTGCACCCCTCGAGCTCGCCGAGCTCGTCCGTGTCGAGCCGCTGTCGCGCGCGGACGTGGTGCACCTGCCCGAGCCGCCGCGGAGCGTGGCGTGCGTCGTCCTCGCGGCGAACTTCCTGCGGATCAGCCGAGCGTCGGCGCACGCGCTGCTGGTGCTGCACGGGGAGGCTGCCACCGGCGGCTGGTCCCTGGGCGCCGCGCTGCACGCCGCGTGGGAGCGGGGGGCTTCGGCGGTGGTGGTCCCACGGGCGGCGATGAGCTCGTCGAGCGCGCTCCTAGCCGAGCGCTTCGATATCGCCCTGCTCG
>JARIBR010000117.1 GCA_029258695.1 Quadrisphaera sp. | reverse complement strand
CGATGAGACTCATCCTGACCCAGGAGGTCACCGGTCTCGGCGCCCCCGGCGACGTGGTCGACGTCAAGGACGGCTACGGCCGCAACTTCCTGCTCCCCCGCCAGCTCGGCACGGTCTTCAGCCGGGGTGGCGCCAAGCAGGTCGAGCAGATCCGCGCGGCGCGCGCCGCGCGCGAGGTGTCCAACCTCGACGACGCGCAGGCGCTGAAGGCGTCGCTGGAGGCCAACCCGGTGCGCCTCACCGCGCGCTCGGGCCCCGGCGGCCGGCTGTTCGGCGCGGTGACCCCGGCGGACGTCGCCCACGCGGTGGCGGAGCAGGGGCGGACGATCGATCGGCGTAAGGTCGAGATCGGCAACCCGATCCGCGCCCTCGGCACCTACACGGTCTCCGTGCGCCTGCACCCGGAGGTCTCGGCGACCCTCGACCTCGAGGTCGTCCCCGAGGCCTGAGGGCCAGCTGAGCACCAGGAGTCGGCGTCCGTCGACCCCCTCCGCGCCACCGCAGCTCACGCAGGGGCGGCTCCGTCCGACGGGGCCGCCCCTGCGGCGTGTCCGGGACCTCTCGGTGAGCGGTGCGCGGTCGCTCACCCGACGGGGGCCTCCCCGCCGTCGCTCGGTGACCGCCCACCGTGTGATGGGCGCCCGCACTCACCGATCGGGGACGGGCTGCCGCGTGGTCAGGCGGACCAGCAACCGATCGGGGACGGGCTGCCGCCTGGGTGAGGTCGGTCAACGCGGTGTGGCGTCCCCGGTCGAGGCTGCGCTGGGATCCAGGCTGCGCCCCGGCCCCGGCCCCGGCCCCGGCTCCCGCCCCGGCTCGGGTCGAGGCGGGGAGGGGTGGAGGATCGCAGCCCGGTGCCCTCCGAGGGTGCAGGGGTGGATCGCTCGGGTGGTCGCGCTCCGGCGCTCGGGCCTCAGCGCAGGGAGCCGGTGAGGGTCCAGGCCTCGCCGCGCACCCGCCACCCCAGCGCGGCGGCTCGCATCAGCATGAACAGCCCGGCAAAGGCCACCCACAGCCACGCGAGGCCTTCCGCGCCTCCGGGGCCCCACCGCCCGACGGCGAGCGCCACGGGGACGTAGAGCAGCGTCGCAGCCGCGGAGGCGCCCGCGAGGTAGCGGCCGTCGCCGGCGCCCATGAGCACCCCGTCGAGGGCAAAGACCCACCCGGCCAGCGGCTGGGTCACCGCGACGACGACCAGGGCGAGCGAGATGGCGGCCGCCGTCGCGGCAGCGGTCGACCCGTCACCCTCCCCGCCGGCGGGCGGGGAGGCCGTGAAGAGCGCGGGCACCCACGGCGAGGCGAGGGCCACGACCGCGCCGATCACCACCCCGGCGCCGACGCTGATGCGCACGCAGCTGCGCAGGACGCTGCGCGCCAGCGCCGGCCCCCCGGCGCCGAGCGCGTTCGAGACGAGCACCTGCGCGGCGATGGCGACGGCGTCGAGCGCGAGCGCCAGCAGCGACCAGAGCTGCATCACCACGTGGTGCCCGGCGAGCGCGGCGACGCCCTGCCCGCCGGCCACGGCGGTGGTCACGAGCAGAGCGACGCGCAACCCCAGGGTGCGCACCAGCAGCGGCGCGCTGGTGCGGGCCGAGCGGGCCACCCCGGCGCGGCGCAGCCCCAGCGCCGCGCCGGCGCGGCGTGCCCGGGCGACCACCACCGCGGCCGCCGCGAGGCCGGCGCCGGTCTGGGCCAGCGCGGTGCCCACCGCGGCGCCGGCCAGTCCCCAGCCGAGGACGAGGACGAGGAGCACGTCCAGGACGACGTTGACCACCGCGGCGCTGACGGCGACCACCAGCGGGGTCCGCAGGTCCGACAGGCCGCGCAGCGTGCCCGTGGCGGCGAGGAGCAGCAGCATCCCGGGGAGCCCGGGGGCGGAGAGCTGCAGGTACAGCGTCGCGCCGTCGGCGGCCGCGGCCGGGGTGTCGAGGGCGCGCACCGCCGCTGGCGCGAGCGCCGCAGCGGCGACCGCCATGACCACGCCGATGCCCAGGCCCAGCCACAGCCCGTCGACGCCGCGGTCGAGCGCCTCGCGGGAGCGTCCCGCGCCGCGCAGGCGTCCGACGTCGGCGGTCGTGGCGTAGGCCAGGACGATGAAGAGGCCCACGGCCGTGGACAGCAGCGCGCTGCCGACGGCCAGGCCGGCCAGGGCGTCAGCCCCCGTCGTGCCCACGATGGCGGCGTCCGTGAGGAGGAACAGCGGCTCCGCCACGAGGGCTCCCAGCGCCGGCACGGCGAGGACGAGCACCTGCCGCAGCGGGGAGCGGCCGGGCCCCGGGTCGCCCTCGGGAGGGCTGGTGCTGGACGACGCGCCACCGACCTCCACGGAGGCCATGAGACCACGCAGCCGAGCCCAGGTCTCCGGCAGGTTCTGTCCACAGCTGTGGACGACACGCCCGACCTCGCGACACGCCGACGATCTGCGCCCACGACGTCCATCCACAGGCTTTCGAGGGTCCAGGCGGCCCCAGCAGGCCCCAGGTCACCGTCCGTGCCCAAGAATCGCGCCGATGTCCACAGGCTTATCCACCGGCTGTGCACAGCGCAACGGCTCAAGCACGTGAGTTGTCCACAGGCACCGGCGGGGTGGCGGACCCCGAGCGTCGACACGGTGGGCCGGGCGACCTACCGTTCGGGCTCGTCCTCCACGGTCGTCCCGCTCACGCCGAGACGGGGTCCGCGGACCGGCTCCGAGTCCTGACCCCCGACAGGGGTGAGCGCCGCCGTGCCCCGGTCCGCCGCCCCCGGTCGTGCGGCACGGCAGCGCTGTCGGTGCTCGGTGGTGGGGTGGTGAGCAGGTCCGGAGCGGAAGGGGATGCGCGATGAGCATCGAGCTCGAGGAGTACGAGCGGGCCCCCGGGGGTTCCGAGGACCTCGGCCGCACGCCGCCGCAGGACGTCGCCGCCGAGCAGAGCGTGCTGGGCGGGATGATGCTCAGCAAGGACGCCATCGCCGACGTCGTCGAGCAGCTGCGGGGCAGCGACTTCTACCGGCCCGCCCACGAGATGGTGTACGACGCCGTGCTCGACCTCTACGGGCGCGGAGAACCCGCCGACGCCATCACCGTCGCCGCCACGCTGACCCAGCGCGGGCAGCTGGGACGCGTCGGCGGCCAGGCGTACCTGCACACGCTGATCTCCGCGGTGCCGACCGCCGCCAACGCGGGCTACTACGCGCGCATCGTCCGCGAGCGCGCCGTCCTGCGGCGCCTCGTCGAGGCCGGCACCCGCATCGTCCAGCTGGGCTACGCCACCGAGGGCGGCGACGTCGACGGTCTGGTCAACTCCGCGCAGGCGGAGGTCTACGCCGTCACCGAGCGCCGCGTCAGCGAGGACTACGTGCCGCTGGGCGACGTCATCGAGGGCACCATCGACGAGATCGAGGCGTCCAGCCACCGCGGTGACGGGATGGTGGGCGTGCCCACCGGTTTCGCGGACCTGGACCAGCTGACCAACGGGCTTCACCCGGGGCAGATGATCGTCATCGCCGCGCGCCCCGCCATCGGGAAGGCACTGGCGCTGGGCACGGCGCTGCCGACCCCGACGGGGTGGACGACGATGGGCGAGGTCGCCGTCGGCGAGATGGTGCTCGCCGCTGACGGCAGCCCCACCCGCGTCGTCGCCGCCACCGAGGTCATGACGGGGCGACCGTGCTTCGAGGTCACCTTCGACGACGGGACCACCGTCGTCGCGGACGCCGAGCACCAGTGGGCCACCCGCAGCGCCGCCGAGCGGGCCGCCGGTGCTCCCGCAGGGGTTCGCACCACCGCGGAGCTCGCGCGCGCCGCTGCGGAGCTCGCAGGCGCTGCTGGGGAGGCCCAGCTCGAGCACCACGAGGTCGCCCTCGCCGCGCCGCTCGCCCTGCCGGGCTCACCGTTGCCGCTGGCGCCCTACGCGCTGGGTGCGTGGCTGGCCGGCGGCCACCGCGACGCCGCGCGCCTGACCACCGACGACCCGGCGGTGCTCGCCCGGGTCGAGGGGGAGGGCTACCGCACCGAGCGCGTCGACGGGGGGCTCACCCACCGTTGGCTGGCCCCCGATGGCCCCGATGGCCCCGATGGCCCCGATGGCCCCGATGGCCCCGACGACCCCGACGACCCTGAGGACGGCGTGCAGGCGCTCCTGCGCGCCGGCGGGCTCCTGGGGGCGCCGCGGGTGCCGACGGCCTACCTGCGGGCCGACGAGGCGTCGCGGCGGGCCCTGCTCGCCGGGCTGCTCGACGTCGCCGGCGGCGTCGCCGAGGACGGGGTCGTGTCGATCACCCTCGGCGACGACGAGCTGGCCGGGGACGTCCGCGAGATCGTCGTGGGCCTCGGTCACCGGTGCTCGCCGGGGGTCGCCGCCGGAGCGTCGCCGACCCAGGTCGCCTTCGCTGCCGACGAGGACGTGTTCTGGCTGGAGCGTCAGCGGCTGCTGCACAAGGAGCGTCGCGCGGGGGTCGAGCCGGTCGCGGCGCGGGCGGTCGTCTCGGTGGTGGCCGTGCCCAGCGCGGCGGTGCGCTGCGTCGAGGTGGCCCACCCCAGCCACCTGTACCTGGCGACCCGCTCGATGGTCCCCACGCACAACTCGACGATCGGCCTGGACATCGCCCGCTCGGCGTCGATCCGCAACGGCCTGCCGTCGGTGATCTTCTCGCTCGAGATGAGCAAGAACGAGATCACCATGCGGCTGCTCTCCGCCGAGGCGAAGATCCCGCTGCAGAACATGCGCAAGGGCACGATGCGCGAGGAGGACTGGACGAAGCTCGCCCGCACCATGGGCCAGGTCTCCGAGGCCCCGATGTTCATCGACGACTCGCCGAACATGACGCTCATGGAGATCCGCGCGAAGTGCCGGCGGATCAAGCAGCAGCACGACCTCAAGCTCGTGGTCATCGACTACCTGCAGCTCATGACCTCGGGCAAGCGCGTGGAGAGCCGCCAGCAGGAGGTCAGCGAGTTCTCCCGGGCGCTGAAGCTGCTCGCCAAGGAGCTGCAGGTTCCGGTCATCGCGATCAGCCAGCTGAACCGCGGCGCCGAGGCCCGCACGGACAAGAAGCCGGCGATGAGCGACCTGCGCGAGTCGGGGTCGATCGAGCAGGATGCGGACATGGTGATCCTTCTCCACAGAGAAGACGCCTACGACCGGGAATCACCGCGGGCGGGTGAGGCAGACCTCATCGTGGCCAAGCACCGGAACGGCCCGACGGACACGATCGTGGTGGCGTTCCAGGGCCACTACTCGCGCTTCGTGGACATGGCGCAGTAGCCGCCCGCGGCGGAGCGTGGTGGGGAGGCCGGCTCCGAGATGGTGGCGTGGCTGGCGGCGCCGACCGCCGGCCCCAGCGGGGACCTGATGCGCGCGACACGCCGCCAGCGGCCACATCAACTCCCCGCTGGGCGGGCGCGGGTGGCACCAACTCCCCGCTGGGCGGGCGCGGGTGGCACCAACTCCCCGCTGGGCGGCTGGTGGGTGCACGAACTCCCCGCTGGGCGGCTGGTGGGTGCACGAAGTCCCCGCTGGGCGGGCGGTGGGTGCACGAACTCCCCGCTCGGCCGCCTCCAGGCATGGTTTGGCGCCGACAGCTCGATCAGGCAGCCATCCACTCGTCGAGCAGCCAGTCGTCGAACGTCGTGGCGCCGACGCGGGCACCGCGCCCGGGCAGCAGCACCTCACCGGCCATCTCGGGGCCGAAGGGCACGCCGCGCCACGTCGGCACGATGCGCAGGTGCTCCCCGCGGGCCCCGAGGGTGCGGCGGGCCATGTCGACGAGGTCCTCCGTCTGCGGTCCCGCGACGTCGGGAGCCCTGCCGCGCGCGGGACCCGCGGCGAGCTCGGCGAGCACCAGCGCCACGTCGGTGACGGCGACCGGCTGCACGAGGAGCGGCGGTACGCGGACCTGCTGGTCGTCGCCGTCACCCTCGCGGGTCTGCTCCATGATCTCGCCGGCGACGTCGTAGAGCTGGGTTGAGCGGACCACCGTGGCCGGCACCGGGCCGCGCAGCGCGCGCTCCTCGTGGGCGCGATGGCCCGCCCACGCCGGCGGCCCCTCCACCCGGTCGAGGCCCACCACGGAGAGCACCACGTGGTGACGCACCCCGGCGCTCAGCCCGGCGCTGGTGAGCGCGTCGGTGATCGCGACGAAGAACTGCTCGGCGTCCCGCGCCCGGCGAGCCCGGGTGGTGGTGACGTCGACCACGGCGTCGCAGCCGCGCAGCGCACCGTCCACGCCGCGTCCTCGCAGCAGGTCGACGCCGTTCTCCCGGGTGAGCGCGACCACCGCGTGCCCGGCGCGCCGCAGCACCTCGACCAGCGGCCGCCCCACCGCGTTCTCCGCTCCTGCCACCGCGACCCGCACCTGGTACCTCCTGTCCTCGGCGACCCTGCCTGCTGACGATCCACGGTAGAGGGCTCGGGAGGGGTGCGCCGGGGCGAGGTGATGATGAGCAGGGGCGTCGCTCCAGCCGCCGCACCCTGTGGACGACGGGACAGCGGTCCACAGGTTGTAGCTGGCACAGCCTCTCGGGCCGTCCTCCGTGACTGGATGACCAGGCGACACAATGTGTCACTCGGCGTGGTCCTTGCAGGCCGTCCGGGTGGCGGTGTCGCCGCCCGGCGGCGCTCGCAGCCGGGCGTCCACGTCACGAGGAGGTCATCATGACGCACGGCACCAGCGGGCTCACCGCCGAGCAGCGCGCCCGTCAGCGCATCGACGCCCAGCAGATGACGCGGACCGACGCCTCCTCCGTCGAGCAGTGGTGGGGCGAGCTCGCCGGGCGACCTTCACGACGCAGCCTCTCCGTCACCGAACCACCCCAGACGGTCGCGGTGGAGTACGCCTGGCCGGCGAGGCACCCGTCGCACTGAGGCTCGAGGCTCGAGAGGACGACGACACGACCTCCGGCCCGCCCTGATGGACGACGCGCGGCGGACGGCCGGTGAGGCCGGTGAGCCAGCTCCTCCATCGCCACCACGGCCCCGAGCCGCACTCGCGGGTCACGTCAGGGTGGGGGGCCTCTCCGCGCCGACCTCTCACCCTGCGAGGTCAACGGTGCGGTCATCTCGCACGGTGCGAGGTGCGCGCCGAAACGCCGCCCCCCTCCGGAGAGATGCTCCGCCGCCGTCACCTCCGGGAGCGTCACCGACGATGACGCCGACCGCCGCGAGGAGGACGCCGCCGCCCTCAGCGCGTGAGGGCGCTGCGCACGTCGGTGTGGACGAGGTCGTCTCCCGTGGAGAGCAGCGGCTCGCCCGCGGCCTTGGCGAGCGCGTAGCTGAAGCAGTCACCCATGGTGAGCCTCGCCGGGTGACCGCTCCGCCGCCCGAAGTCACGGTGTGCCTCGCGGGCGATGCGGGCGTGCTCGGCGGTGAACGGAACGACGGCGACCTCGTGGTCGCTCAGGAGCTCGTCCAGCTCCCTGCTGACGATCGGGTCCTTCGTGGGGTCCGCCACGATGCTCACCTCCACGAGCGTCGCAGCGGCGATGCGCGTGGACGCGCTCGCCCCGAGAGCGGCCAGGTACCGCCGAGCGTCGTCCTCGCCGCGCAGGACGGCGACGATCACCACGTCGTGCGGAAGACCACGGTGACCGCGATGGTCCACGCGCCGGCCGCCGCCAGCCAGAGGCGGTGGCGGTCGGCCGGCAGCCATGCGACGAGCGGGACGAGCCACAGCAGGAACGGCAGCCAGATGCGCTCGGTCTCGGACTTCGAGAGCCCGGTGGCGGTGGCGGCGAGGACGGCGATCGCCGCGCCGATGGCCATCCACCCCGTCGCGGGGACGGCGAGCCGGTCGAGGAGGCGCACGACCCGGGTGGAGAGCGCGGGGCGGGCCGAGAGCGCGACCGAACCGTCACCCGGGGTTCCGCTCCTCGCCACCGACCCGTCGCGCAGCGCAGCGGTCCGGCGCCACGCCCGGGAGACGGCGACACCCAGCCCGGCCACCGTGGCCGGCCCCAGGACGAACGCCGAGACGGCGAGGTTGCCCCAGATCCAGTAGGAGTACGGCCGGTCCTCGCCCTTGCCCTGGTAGTAGCGCTCGACGAGGACCTGCTCGGCCTCGACCCACCAGAACCCGCCGAGGGCGAAGAGCCCCACCGGCACGAGGGCGGCGACGATCGCGGGCAGCAGCGGGCGGAGGGTGCGCGCGGCGACGAGCACCGCCAGGGCGAGCGGCGCGAGAAGGATGAGCCCGTAGCTGAGGAACAGGCACGTGCCGAGCACCAGGCCGGCGGCCAGCGAGAGCAGCAGCGAGCGCCGGCCGGGGGGCGCGGTGGCCCCGAGAGCCAGCAGCGCGAGGCCCCACGCGGCGACCGCCATGAAGCCGCCGTCCGCGGAGATCCACGTCCAGATCACCATGGGGGCCAGGGCGAGGAACGGTGCGACGGCGCGGGCGCGGCGCTCATCACCCAGGGCGCGCAGGGTGATGAGCACGGCCATGACCCCGGTGGAGGCGATGAGCGCGGTGACGATGCCGGACGCCGCCGCGCCGCCGAGCCCGATGCGGTCCAGGAACGTGTAGAAGAACAGCGGCAGCGGCGGGTGCCCGGAGTTGTGCGTCGTCCAGTGGTCGGGGGCGGTGAGCAGGATGCGGTCGGTGTAGACCCGCAGGGTCTCGAGGTAGGAGTCCACCCGGGGCACGTCCACGAGGTACTCGTCCTCGTTGGACAGCGGCGCGACGATGCCCCCGGACCACCCGCGCACCAGCGCGTTGCCGACCCCCCACAGGGCGCCGACGCCGAACGTCGCACCGAGCAGGCGGGGCCAGGACAGGGTGCGCGCCAGGTCGGGCCCGCGCCACGCCACGGCGACGGCGAGCGGCACCACGAGCAGCAGCGCCCAGCCGAGCGTGGGGTCGAGGTGGGCGCTCAGCGGCGGCAACCACTGGTAGACGTTCCCGTCCCACCACCCCAGCGGCTCGGCGAGGAAGGCCGCCGCGAGCAGCAGGGTGGCCAGGAGGAGCGCCACCGCCTCCGCGGTGTGGCGCCGACGCGGCGCCGCGAGATCGTGATCGGGCGCACGAGTTCGCTGGTCGGTCACCGGACCATCCTCACCGACGCGGGTCGGTCAGGGCGGCTCGATGGGCTCCGTGGGGACGCCGGGGCTGGAGCTGCCCGTCGCCGGCTCGTCGTCACCGTAGGTGTCGTCGATGGCCGGCCCGGGGTCGGAGGAGCCCGTCTCGGGGGTCGGGGTGCTCGAGGGCCCGGGGTCGGACGAGCCCGTCTCCGGGGCCGGCGTGCTCGAGGGCCCGGGGTCCGACGAGCCGGACTCGGCGCCTGGAGCGTCGTCGGTGTGGTCCGTGCTCATGCGTGTCTCCCTCGATCGCCGCCCCCGCCGTCGGGGGCGTCAGGCGATGAGGGTAGGCCGCTCAGACCCGCCCGGCGAGCTCGCCCGCGGTGCCGGCCCCGGCCTCCACCGCGTCGACGACCCGGGCCGCGTCCTGGCGGAACTGCGTGCGGTGCAGCTCCTCGTAACGGCCGCCGGCGCGCATCAGCTCGTCGTGGGTGCCGCGCTGGACCACGTGGCCGTCCTCGAGCACGAGGATGATGTCCGCGGAGCGGATCGTGGAGAGCCGGTGGGCGATGACGATGGCGGTGCGCCCCTCCAGCGCCTCGTCGAGGGCGGCCTGCACTGCGGCCTCGGACGTGGAGTCCAGCGCGGCGGTGGCCTCGTCGAGCACCACGACGCGGGGCTGGGCGAGGAGCAGGCGCGCGATGGTCATGCGCTGGCGCTCACCGCCGGACAGGCGGTACCCGCGCTCGCCGACCACGGTGTCGAGCCCGTCGGGCATCTCGCGCACCAGCGGCTCGAGCCGGGCGCGCTGCAGCGCCGACCACACCTGGTCGTCGGTGGCCTCCGGAGCGGCGAGGAGCAGGTTGGCGCGGATGGACTCGTGGAACAGGTGCCCGTCCTGGGTGACGACGCCCACGGCGCCGCGCATGGCGGCGAAGGAGAGGTCGCGCACGTCCGTGCCGCCGATGCGCACGGCGCCGTGCTCGACGTCGTAGAGGCGGGCCACGAGCTGCGCGATGGTGGACTTGCCCGCTCCCGAGGACCCGACGATGGCCACCACCTGACCGGGGCGCGCGGTGAAGGAGACGCCGTGCAGCACCTCGTCGCCGCCGCGGGAGTCGAGCACCGCGACCTCCTCCAGGGAGGCCAGGGAGACCTGCTCGGCGGAGGGGTAGCCGAAGCGCACGTCGTCCAGCTCCACCGACAGCGGCCCCTCGGGAGCGGGGTGCGCGTCGGGCTTCTCGGCGATGAGGGGCTCCAGGTCGAGCACCTCGAAGACGCGCTCGAAGCTGACGATGGCGCTCATGACCTCCACCCGGGCGGTGGACAGCGCGGTGAGCGGCGCGTAGAGCTGCGTGAGCAGCAGGGCGAGGGTGACGACGTCCCCGGCGTCGAGGCGCCCGGTGAGGGCGAACCAGCCGCCGAGCCCGTACACCAGCGCCAGCGCCAGCGCGGAGACCAGCGTCAGCGCGGTGACGAAGACGAACTGCAGCATCGAGGAGCGCACCCCGATGTCACGCACCCGCGCGGCGCGGGACGCGAACTCGGCCGACTCCGCGTCGGGGCGACCGAACAGCTTGACCAGCGTGGCGCCGGGGGCGGAGAACCGCTCGGTCATCTGCGTGGACATCGTGGCGTTGTGGTTCGCCGACTCCCGTTGCAGGCGGGCCAGGCGCGAGCCCATGGCACGGGCGGGGACGACGAAGACCGGCAGCAGCACCAGCGCCAGCAGGGTGATCTGCCAGGAGGTGTAGAGCATCACCGCGAGGGTGATGGCGAGGGTGACGAGGTTGCCGACCACCCCGGACAGCGTCCCGGAGAACGCCCGCTGGGCGCCGATGACGTCGTTGTTGAGGCGGGAGACCAGCGCGCCGGTGCGGGTGCGGGTGAAGAAGGCGATCGGCATCTTCTGGACGTGGTCGTAGACGGCGGTGCGCAGGTCGAGGATGACCGACTCGCCGATGAGCGAGGACAGCCAGCGCACCACCAGGCCCAGGGCGGCCCCGAGGATCGCGATGATCCCGATGAGCACGGCGAGGGCCACGACGAGGTCCAGCGGGCTGTCGCCGAACAGCGACCCGAGCACCCGGACGGCCCAGCCGGGCTCGCCGTCGGCGTCGGGATCGGCGGTGATCGTGCGGACCACCGCGCCGGCCAGCACGGGCGTGGCGACCGCCAGGGCCGCCGTCACCACCGACAGGCCGAGGAACCACGCGAGGCGGCGACGGTGGGGGCGCGCGAAGGCGAGGATGCGCTTGAGGGTGACCTTGGAGAAGGGCCGCGAGTCCTTGGAGGCGTACGTGGTGCGGTAGAGGGCGCTCCAGGCGGTGCTCTCCATGCTCATGGAGGCGTCAACGCCCGCGCGGGCGACTTCGATCTCGCAGGGTCGAGGCTGTGGCGCTCCCCTCGCCCCCACGGGAGCCCCGGAGGTCAGCCCCTGCCGGACGCGCGGGCCACGACGTCGTGCAGCGCCCGCCGCTTGACCGCCTCGCCGAACAGGGACAGCCCGGCGCCCAGGAGCGTGAGGCCCAGCGTTCCCTCGGCCACCCACGCCGGCGCCGGCGCGCGGCGGGCCTTGCGGGTGGCGGCGTCGGCGACCACCGACGCGGCGGCCCCGACGAGCAGCAGCCCGCTGGGGGCGAGGCGGCGCCAGACGGCGAGGTCCTGCTCGGCCTGCTCCCGTGCTGCCCGCGTCGTCACGGCTCCGATCCTGGCACGGAGGCCGCGCTCAAGCCCCCGCGCGTCGGCGCCGATGCACCACGAAGCCTCCGGCGACAGCCGGTCACCGCCGAAGACCCAGGGACGTCCCGTGCCACTGCTCACCCGCCGGTCCCGCTCGACCCCGGCCCCGTCCGGACCGCCGCCGCGCGACGTGGAGACCCTCGAGCAGCTCCTCGGGGTCCTGCACGCGGGGGTGGTGGACGACGTCGACGCCCACCGCAAGGTCGCCACGACCATCGTCGAGCCCCTCTGGCTCGCCTACGTGGGGGTCTGGCTCCTCGACGACGGCGGCCAGCCGCACCTGGTCGCCGAGAGCGACGGCCGCGGTCAGCCGATGGCGTCCTCGCTGGCCGCGGCCGGCCGCGAGCTGCCGGCCGCCTGGCGCACCGCGCTCACGCAGCGCACACCGGTGCGCTGCGACCACGAGACTCCCGCCCGCTCGATGCCCCGCTGGGACGCGGCGGCGCGCGCCGGCGCGCTCGAGGGAGCGATCGTCCCGGTGAGCGACGACCGTGAGGTGGTGGCCCTCTACGAGTGCTACGCGGCCGTGCCGCTGCCCTTCTTCGGCCCCCGGGCCGCCAAGTGGCAGACGATCCTGCGGATCGCGGCGAACGCCTGCGCGGACGCCGTGGCCACCGCGAGGGCCGGGGCGGCGGTGCGCGAGTCGGTGGACGACCGCGAGGCGATCAGCGCCATCGTCGCCCGGCTCGGGGAGGCCGACGACGAGAGCGCCGCCCTGGACGCCGCCCTGGCCACGGTCCGCGGCGGGTTCGGGTGGACCTGGGCGGGGTGCTGGCGCGGTGGCGAGGGCCACGACGCGCAGAGCACGCTGCGCTTGGTGACGCAGTCCCGCGAGCAGGGCTCGCGCGCTCCCGCGGGCGCGACGACGCAGCAGCTGCCCGCGGACGCGCTGGTGCGCCGCGCGTGGCGCGAGGGTGACCTCGTCACCGGCACGACGTCGGACGGGCGTCACGGGCTGGCGTTCCCGCTGCGGGGCGCCGGCGGGGTCGTGGGGGTGCTGGAGTTCTCCAGCGAGGCTCCGCTGGCCCTGTCGGACTCGCGGCGCTCGGCGCTGCGCAACGTCCAGCTGCTGGTGAGCCAGCGCCTCGAGGTGGTGCGGCGCTCGGCCGTGGACGCCACCTCGGCGCGCGACCTGCTCGACACCATCACGCGCCTGCGCGAGTCCACGCTGGACGCCACGCGCGTCGCCGAGGGGGCGGTCGCGCAGGCGTCGGCGATGACCGCGGAGGTCGAGGCGCTGTCCTCGGCGTCCTCGGCGATCGGCGACGTCATCGCCATCATCACCGGCATCGCCCAGCAGACGAACCTCCTCTCGCTCAACGCCACCATCGAGGCCGCCCGCGCCGGCGAGGTGGGCCTGGGCTTCGCCGTCGTGGCCGGAGAGGTGAAGGACCTCGCGCGGGCCACGGCCTCGGCGACGACGACGGTGGCCGAGCAGATCGCCGGCATCCAGACCTCCTCGCGCGCGGTGACCGACGGCATCCACGCCACCTCGGACATCATCGGCGAGATGGACGCCGTGCAGGCGCGCATCGGCACCGTGCTGGAGGAGCAGACGAAGATGGCCCAGGCCTTCGAGCGGCGGGCCTGACCCGGCCGCGGAGGGCTCGGCGCCACCCGGCGTCGGGCCCCTGCACCACACTGGCGCGATGGACGCAGCAGCGGGAGCCCGCCGCACCGAGCCGGGCTGGGTGGCGGACGCGATCTGGTGGCAGGTGCACCCCCTGGCCTTCGTCGGCGCCGAGCCCGAGCAGCCCGAGCAGCCGGGCGGCGCCCAGGAGGTCGCCCACCGGCTGCCGCGGATCACGGCCTGGCTCGACCACGCCGTCGCGCTGGGCTGCAACGGGCTGGCGCTCGGTCCGGTGTTCGCCTCGCAGACCCACGGCTACGACACCGTCGACCACCTGCGCCTCGACCCCCGCCTCGGCGACGACGACGACTTCGACCAGCTCGTCGAGGCCGCCCACGCGAAGGGCATGACGGTGCTGCTCGACGGCGTCTTCAACCACGTCGGCCGCGCCCACCCCGCCTGGGCGGCCGTCGAGCGGGAGGGTCGCGCGGCGAGCACGGCCTCGTGGTTCCGCCTCCACGGGGACGGCGATGACCTCTCGCCCGACGTCTTCGAGGGCCACGCCCACCTCGTCGAGCTCGACCACGAGGAGCCCGCGGTCGCCGAGCACGTCATCGAGGTGATGTGCCACTGGCTCGGGCGCGGCGCGGACGGCTGGCGCCTGGACGCCGCCTACGCGGTGCCGCCGCAGTTCTGGGCCCGCGTGCTCCCCGAGGTGCGCGAGCGGTTCCCGCACGCCTACGTGGTCGGGGAGGTCATCCACGGCGACTACGCGGGCGTCGTCGCCGCGTCGGGGATGGACGCGGTGACCCAGTACGAGCTGTGGCAGGGCATCTGGCACGGGCTCCGCGACGGCAACCTCTTCGAGACCGGCCACGCGCTGGAGCGCCACGACGGCTTCATGGCGAGCTTCGTGCCGTGGACCTTCGTCGGCAACCACGACGTGACGCGCATCGTGGACCAGGTGGGCGATGACCTGCTGGCGCACGCCCTGGTGCTCTGGGCGACGCTCGGGGGCACCCCCGCGGTGTGGTCAGGGGACGAGCTGGGGTGGCACGGCATCAAGGAGCAGCGCCCCGGCGGTGACGACGCCGTCCGCCCGGAGTTCCCGGCCGACCCCGCCGACGCGCTCGGGGGCGAGGTATTCACCCTGCACCGCGAGCTCATCGGCCTGCGCCGGCGCCACCGCTGGCTGCACGGCGCCCGCACCACCGTGCTGCACCGGGCGAACGAACAGCTCGTCTACCGCTCCGAGGCCGACGGCCAGGCCCTGCTCGTGGCGCTGAACGCCTCCGCCGCGCCGGCCACCGTGCCGGGAGCGGCTCCCGGGCCCGGTGACGGATCAGGTACTGCGGACGGCTGGGGGACGGGCGCCGGTGAGGTCGTCGCCGGCGCCGCCGGGCACCAGGACGGCCGGCTGGACCTCGCGGGTCACGGCTGGGCGGTGCTGGAGCTGCGCTGATCCGGCGCCGCGGGAAGCTCCACGCGCAGCAGAGCTCCGCCGCCGGGCGCGTCGTGGACGGCCACGCTGCCGCCCTGGCGCTCGACCGCGGCGCGCACGATGGCCAGGCCCAGGCCCGAGCCGCCGGCGTCGCGGTCCCGGGCGTCGTCGAGGCGGGTGAACCGCTCGAAGACGCGGGAGCGCTCAGCCTCGGGGATGCCCGGGCCGTCGTCGACCACCTCGAGGACCGCTCGGGCGTCACCCTCCGCGAAGGCGGTGACGCTCACGGCCCGCGCGGCGTGCCGCGCGGCGTTGTCCACGAGGTTTCGCACCGCCCGGCGCACCGCGCGCGCGTCGACCGCGGCGCTCGCGCCGGGGCCGCCGACGCGGACCGGCACCCGCCACGGCGAGGCGTCGACGACCTCCCGCGCGAGGGCGCGGAGGTCGACCGGGCGCGGCGCCGCTCCGTCGCCCGCCGCTCCTTCGCCCGCCGCTCCGTCGCCCGCCGCCCCGCGCCCGGTGCCCAGCTGCGAGCCCGGGTCCTCGTCGAGGCGGGCGAGGACGAGCAGGTCCTCGACGAGCGTGGCGGTGCGCTCGACGTCGGCCAGGGCGCCGGCGGCCACCTCCGGCCACGGCGAGGCGCCGGGGTGGGCCATGGCCACCTCGAGCTGGGTCCGCACGCTGCTCAGCGGGCTGCGCAGCTCGTGGGCGGCGTCGGAGACGAAGGCCCGCTGGCGCTCGCCGGCGGCGCTCACCCGCGCCAGGGCGTCGTTGAGGGTCACGGCCAGGCGGGCCACCTCGTCGCCCGACGTCGGCACGGGCAGCGGTCCGGTGCCCGCCGGTCCGGTGGGCCGGGCGACCAGCGAGGCGGCGCTCGCGCGCAGCGCCTCCACCGGCGCCAGCGCCGAACCGGCGGTCCGCCAGGCCAGCGCGGCGACCGCGGCGATGGCCAGCGGCACCCCGACGAGCGCCACGCGCCGCAGCACCGCCCCCGAGCGGTCCACGTCCGCGAGCGAGGACGCCACGAGCACGGTGCCGCCGCTCGCCTCACCGGCGCCCGCGCCGATCGGCGTGCCGCCCACGCGGTAGCGCTGCGAGCCCCCGAGCCGGGACCCCCCGACGTCCACCGCGTCGCCGCCCCGCACCCGGTCCACCTGGTCGGGCGGGACGAGCGCGGTGAGCCGGTCCCCGCCCACGGACGAGGCGAGCACGCGGCCGCGGGCGTCGAGCACCTGGACCACGGCGGCCCCGGTCACGGGCAGGGGGTCCGGCAGCCGGCGCTCACCGGCGAGTGCGGCCACCTGCGCCCCGCTGGAGGCTGCGGCGTCGTCGAGGGAGGAGACCAGCGACAGGTGCACCACGGCGAGCACCACGACGGCCGCGACCACGAGCACCACGCCGGCCGCGGCGGTGGCCGCCGCCGTGAGGCGCCCGCGCACGCTGACCGGGCGCCGGGGCCGCCCGCGCCGGCGCCCGCTCGCGGCCCGGGCGTCCTCGGCCCCGGCACTCGTCACCACGTCACCTCGTCCCACGTCATACGTCGCCCCGTCGCCCCGTCGCCCCGTCGCCCCGTCGCGCGTGGCCCCGTCGCGCGTGGCATCGGCGCTCACCGCGCGGGCGCGTCGTTGACGAGCCGGTACCCCGCGCCGCGCACCGTGACCACGCTGCGGCGCCCGAACGGCGCGTCGATCTTGCGGCGCAGGTACCCGACGTAGACCTCCACGACGTTGACGTCCGAGGCGCCGGGGGAGTCCCACACGTGGTCGATGAGGTCCACCTTGGAGACCACGTCCCCGCCCCGGCGCATGAGGAGCTCGAGCAGCGAGAACTCGCGCGCCGTCAGCTCGACGGGGGCGCCGGCGCGCTCCACGGTGCGGGTCGCCGGGTCCAGGGTGAGGTCCCCGACGGCCAGGACGGCCGGACGCGGCGCGGCGCCGCGCCGCAGCATCGCCCGCAGCCGGGCGAGCAGCACCACGTAGGAGAACGGCTTGGTGAGGTAGTCGTCGGCCCCGAGGTCCAG
>JARIBR010000153.1 GCA_029258695.1 Quadrisphaera sp. | reverse complement strand
CGATGACGCCCACCCGGCGGAGACCGTGGCCGGAGCGCCCCGCCAACAACCACGGCCCCAGCGCGAGCAGCGGGAACAGCGGCATCGCCAGGACGTGCAGGAGCAGGTACGTGTCCGCGGTGTCGGGGCGCAGGCGCGGCGGGTGGAACAGCCCGAGGACCGCCAGACCCAGCGCGGGGAGGGCGAGGCCCATCAGGCGCCACAGTCGGGTCGTCGGGGCCATGCGTCCATGAGAGCACAGCCGGCGACCGCTCCGGCTCTCGCGCGGACGGCGCTGGCCTACCGTGCCGCCGTGACCGCACGGCTCGTCGTCGACGAGGACCACCCGCCGGGTGCGCCGGCGCGCGCACGCTCGACCCGCGGTGGTGCTGGGCGCTGGCCAAGCACCTGGCACCGCCGCGCTGAGCACGGCGGGTAGCGTCGCGCGCCGTGACCCGCCTGCTGCTCGCCTCCGCCTCCCCCGCCCGCCTGGCCACGCTGCGCAGCGCCGGGCTCGACCCGCTCGTGCTGGTCTCCCTCGTGGACGAGACGGAGGTCGTCGCCCGGTACGGCGTCACCGACCCGGCCGACGTGGCCCTGGTGCTCGCCCGGGCGAAGGCCGAGGACGTCGCCGCGCGCGTGGGCGAGCTGGACGAGGACGAGGACCCCAGCGCGGACGACGAGGCGGACGACGACCTGCTCGTGCTGGGCTGTGACTCGGTGCTCGAGCTGGACGGCGAGGCCCACGGCAAGCCAGCCGACCGCGCGCAGGCGGGCGCCCGGTGGCGGCAGATGCGGGGGCGCTCCGGCGTGCTGCACACCGGGCACTGGCTGGTGGACGCCCGCGAGGACTCCGCTGGTGGGCGCGGCGGCACGCTCGGCCAGGTGGCCTCGGCGACGGTGCACTTCGCTGACGTCACCGACGCGGAGATCGACGCCTACGTCGCGACCGGGGAGCCGCTCGCCGTCGCCGGAGCCTTCACGATCGACGGCCTCGGCGGGGCCTTCGTCCGCGGCGTCGAGGGAGACCCCCACACCGTCGTGGGCGTCTCCCTGGCAGCGTTGCGCGAGATGCTCCTCGAGGTCGACGTCCCGTGGCCCTCGCTGTGGGCCCGGTGACCACCGCCGCCGCTCACCCTCCGAAGAGCGCGACCACCTTGATGAGGGTCTGCCACACCCCGTAGACCAGACCCGCGCCGACGACGGCCCACAGGCCCGTGGCCGCGACCTTGGCCACGCTGTCGGCTGCGCTCGTGCCGTCCGGCCCCGGGCTCGCGTCACCATCGGGGGACGCCTCCTGCGACGCGCCCGCGCGGGAGTCGGCGTTCCTGCTGCGCTGCGCGGTGGAGCCGCCCGGCCTCGCGGCGGGGTTGCGGCTCTGCGGCTTGCGACGGGTGCTCATCGACGACCTCCTGCGCTGACGCGGCGGCTGCCGCCGGTTCCTGAGCCGCCCGCGGCGGAGCGGGCGGGACGCTGCCCGCCCTTCTGGCCGCCGGACCCTGCGTCGTCCTTCTCGTGGAACCTCGCGTCCACGGGCCGGACGAGGGCGTTGGCGATGAAGCCGAGCACGAGGACGCCCACCATGATCGACAGGCTGAGCGCGTACAGCTCGGCGCCCTCCACCCCGTTGGAGCGGCGGTTGTCGGCGATGGCGTTGACGATGAGGGGCCCGGCGATGCCTGCGGCGGACCACGCAGTGAGCAGGCGGCCGTGGATGGCGCCCACCTGGTAGCCCCCGAAGAGGTCCTTGAGGTACGCGGGGATCGTGGCGAACCCGCCGCCGTAGAAGCTGATGATGAGACCCGTCAGCGCCACGAAGAAGACGATCGAGGACGTGCCGGTGAGCACCACGAGCAGGTAGGCGGCCGCCCCGATGCCGAGGTACATCGTGTACGTCCACTTGCGGCCGATGACGTCCGAGGTGGACGACCAGATGAACCGTCCACCCATGTTGCACAGCGACAGCAGCCCGACGAAGCCGGCGGCCGCCGCGATGGTGACGTTCGGGAAGAAGTCGCGGACCATCGGTGAGGCCTGCTCCAGGATGCCGATGCCGGCCGTGACGTTGCAGAACAGCACCGTCCACAGCAGCCAGAACTGCGGGGTGCGCATGGCGTTCTTGACGCTGACGTTTGCCCGGGTCTGCATCCGGCCGTCGTCCTTCGGCGGGGTCCAGCCTTCCGGCTTCCAGCCCTCGGCGGGCACGCGCACCACGAAGGCGCCCAGCGCCATGAGGACGGCGTAGACGATCCCGAGGGTGAGGAACGCCGGCGCGACGGCGTCCGCCGTGGTGGCCTCCGGGTTCGCCGCGTAGCCGTTGAGCAGAGCGTTGGACAGCGGGCTGGCGATGAGCGCGCCACCACCGAAGCCCATGATCGCCAGTCCGGTGGCCAGGCCCGGGCGGTCGGGGAACCACTTGATGAGCGTCGAGACCGGCGAGATGTAGCCGATGCCGAGCCCGATGCCGCCGATGACGCCGTAGCCGAGGTAGACCAGCCACAGCTGCTCGGAGGAGACGCCCAGCGCCGCGACGACGAAACCGACCGCCCAGCAGGCGCCGGAGAGCGCCATCGCCTTGCGCGGGCCGTTGCGCTCCATCCAGGGTCCGCCGAACGCGGCGGACAGGCCCAGCATGACGATGGCGACGGAGAAGATCACGGCGATCGGCGTCTGGTTGTCGCCGAGGCCGAACCGCTCGACGAGGGGGAGCTTGAAGACGCTGAAGGCGTACACCTGGCCGATGCTCAGGTGCACGGCCAGCGCCGCCGGGGGGATCAGCCAGCGGCTGTAGCCGGGCGAGGCGATGGTGCGGTCCCGGTCCAGGAAGGCCAGGGCGCTGCTCATGAAGGACTCACCGGTTCACTCTCTCGTCGTCGAGGGGGACGAAGGTCCTGCCACCCCTGGCTAGTTGTACCCCACCGTGGAGGCGGCCACACCAGGAGAGGTGTCGGCGGCGCCGGTGCTGGCACCGCTGCGAGAGGCCGTGAGGTGATCCACAGCGCCGTCCACGACGTCGTGCGGGGCGGGCAGGGCGCCGTCGCGCACCGCGAGCGTCACGGCGAAGCGCCGTCGCCCGACCGGGACGGCGCGGCGGCGCTCCACCGGGCGCGGGCCGAGCAGCGTGAGGCTCAGCGCCGCCGCCTCGGGGTCCTCCGGGTGGGGCGCGGTCGCCAGCTCGACGTCGTCCCACGCCCACCGGTGGACCAGGCGGTCCGGGCGGCCGGAGCGGTGCAGGGCGACGCCACGGACGTCGGCGGTGAGCACGCCGGCGCGCCCGAGGTCGGCGGGCAGCGACACCCTCGCCGCCTTGGCCCACTGCGCCAGGCGCATCGTGGCGAGGTCCACCAGCGCGACGAGGACCACGGCCTCGCCGGGGTGCGCAGCGCGGGCCGCGGCGAGCTGCCGGCGGTGGGAGCGTCGGACGAGCGGGCCCAGGGCGGCCGTCGCCACCGCGCCCACGACGACGACGGCCACCCCCAGCACCCCGGAGTCGAGGATGAGGCCGACCTGCGCCAACACCACGCCGAGCACGACCGCGTCAGTCCTCCGGACGCCCGGCCGGTGCAGCAAGGAGAGCGTCGTCGACACGTCGGGGCTGGCAGCGCCGTCGCGTGCGCGACGGCGCTGCCGCCACTCGGACAGCAGCGCCGCCAAGTTGGTGAGGAGAGCGGCGTACATCACGCTCGTGGAGACTGCCGGCTGGGCCGTGCTGGGGAGGAGCAGCACCGACAGGCCAGCGGCGCCGCCGAGCGTGATGAGGACGAACGTCTCGAGCAACCCGTCCGACCTGGCGCGACGCGACGTCTCACCACTTCCCACACTCATGGTGTCGATCGTCCTCGTGGTGGTACCGCCGCGGAAGACAGCGCGCGGCTCCGCCGCTCAGACGGCCGCCAGCCGTCGGCGTGGCATCACGGCCAGTGACGAACAGCGACCGGCGGCTGGACCCCGCAGCGCGCGGTCGTCGACGAGCGCGGCGTGGTGCCCGCGTTCAGGGCCGCCGCTCGACCGTCGTGCCACTGCCCGCGCAGGTGTCCGGGGTACCGCGACGCCGGGAGCTCAGCGACGCGACAGCATCTCGGACGGCGGCGGCCGTGGTCGCCGCGGTCAGCGCCGTCAGCGTGATGTCCCGCACCGCCAGCGTGACGTCGAAGCGACGGCGCTCCACCGGCACGCGCCGGGCCCGTGGTGCCGGCGGTGGCCCGCGCAGACTCAGCACCAGCACGTCGCGGACGGCATGCGTCTGAGAGAACAGCTCCACCTCCCGCCAGACCCAGCGGTGCACCGGCTCCCCCGGGACGTCGGCGCGCGCGAGCGCCAGCCCGTCGGCGTCAGCGACGACGACCACGGCGCCGGTGACGAACGGCAGCGACGCCCCCGTCGCCGCGGACCACTGCGCCAGGCGCATGCTCCCGAGGTCGACCATCGAGGCGAGCACGACCGTCGCCCCGGGGTGGGCGGCGCGGGCGGCGGACACCTGACGGCGGCGGTGCGCCCGGAGGACCAGCAGCGCGAGCAGCGTCGCGGCGGCGGTCTCGAGGACGACCAGCGCCACGACGCTCACCCCCGGACCAGCTGGCGAGAACACCGGGAGGAGCCCCACCTCGAAGAAGAGGACCGACCGCCACGTCCGGGACGAGGGCGCGACCGGCTCGGCCCGGTCGCGGCGCCGGCCGCGACACTCGTGGTGACGAGGCGGACGGTCGTCACGAGGGCCCCGGCCGACGGTCCACCGACACCGTCCGCGGCCGGGACGCCGCTAGAGCAGGGCTCATCCGCCCATGGTCGCCCCACTCCCCGCCCGGATGCCCGAGCAACCGCCCGATCATCCCCGCGTCGTCACCATGGGCCACTTGGCATCACCACGCGTCGCACCGGTGCGCCGCCCGGCGACAACGCTGCGGCGACACCCTTGTCGCCGGGCTACAAGGGTGTCGTGGCACGGCGGATCCAGCCTTACTGTGCCCGGATGGTCTCCAAGGTCCTCGTCGCCAACCGCGGGGAGATCGCTGTCCGCATCATCCGCGCCTGCCGCGACGCCGGGATCCTCAGCGTGGCCGTCTACGCCGACTCCGAGCGCGACGCCCTGCACGTCACGCTCGCCGACGAGGCGTACGCGCTGCACGGGAGCACCGCGAGCCTGACGTACCTGCGCGCCGACAAGCTCATCGACGTCGCGAAGCGCTCCGGGGCCGACGCCGTGCACCCCGGCTACGGCTTCCTGGCCGAGAACGCCGCGTTCGCGCAGACGGTCCTCGACGCGGGCCTGACGTGGGTGGGCCCCTCCCCCGAGGCCATCGAAGCCCTCGGCGACAAGGTCGAGGCCCGTCGCGTCGCGGAGAAGGTCGGCGCTCCGCTCGTCGCCGGAACCCCGGGGCCGGTGGACGACGTCGAGGCCGTCCTCGCCTTCGCCGACGACCACGGCCTGCCGCTGGCCATCAAGGCAGCGTTCGGCGGTGGTGGTCGCGGCCTGAAGGTGGTGCGCACCCGGGAGGAGATCCCGGAGGCGTTCACGTCCGCGGTGCGCGAGGCGACGGCCGCCTTCGGGCGCGGCGAGTGCTTCGTCGAGCGCTACCTCGACCGGCCGCGCCACGTCGAGACGCAGTGCCTGGCCGACGCCCACGGCAGCGTCGTCGTGGTCTCCACGCGGGACTGCAGCCTCCAGCGGCGCCACCAGAAGCTCGTGGAGGAGGCGCCCGCGCCCTTCCTCGACCCCGAGGTCGAGGCGACGATGCGTCGCTCCTCGGTCGACATCCTCTCCGCCGTCGGGTACGTCGGGGCCGGGACCGTGGAGTTCCTCGTCGGGGCGGACGGCACGCTGTCCTTCCTCGAGGTCAACACCCGCCTGCAGGTGGAGCACACCGTCAGCGAGGAGATCAGCGGCCTCGACCTCGTGGGTGAGCAGCTGCGCATCGCCGCCGGCGAGCCGCTGGGCTACAGCGAGGTCACCACCCGTGGGCACTCCCTGGAGTTCCGCATCAACGGCGAGGACGTCGGGGCCGGCTTCATGCCCTGCCAGGGCCGGCTGGGCCGCTTCGAGGCCCCCAGCGGCCCGGGGGTGCGGGTCGACACCGGGGTGCGCTCGGGTGACCTGATCTCCGGGGCGTTCGACTCCATGATGGCCAAGCTGGTCGTCACCGGGGCCACCCGCGAGCAGGCGCTGGCCCGGGCGCGCCGCGCGCTGGCCGAGTTCACCGTCGAGGACGTGCCGACGGTGCTGCCCTTCCACCGCGCCGTCGTCGTCAACCCGGCCTTCGCGCCCGCCGACGGTGCCCCGTTCACGGTGCACACCCGCTGGATCGAGACCGGGTGGACGAACGACGTCCCCGCGGTGGCGCCGGTGAGCACCGACGCGCCGCGCCCTGCGGAGCGCGAGGTCGTCGTCGTCGAGGTCGGCGGCAAGCGCCTCGAGGTGGTGCTCCCCGGCGGGCTGGGCACCGCCACCGGCGCGAACGGCCACGTCGCCAGCCCCCGGGGGATGGGCCCGTCCCGGCGCCCCCGACGGCGCACCTCCTCGGCGGCCCGGACGCCGGTGAAGCACGGCAAGGGCGGGGTCACCGCTCCGATGCAGGGCACCGTGGTGAAGGTCGCGGTCGCGGAGGGGCAGAAGGTGGCCGAGGGCGACCTCGTCCTGGTCCTCGAGGCGATGAAGATGGAGCAGCCCCTGCTCGCGCACCGTTCCGGGGTGGTCTCCGGGCTCAGCGCCGGTGTCGGGGAGTCGCTCTCGACGGGGTCGCTCATCTGCGACCTCGTGGATGCCTGACCCTCGCTGGACCTTCTCCACCGCGCACCCCCCGCACCGCCTCGCACACCTCGTCTCTCCACCCGCTCACCGCCCCCTCCCGCACTTGGTCGACGAAGTGCTGGCCTGGCCCGGCGCCGACGAGCACTTCGTCGACGAAGTGCTCATCGGGGGACCGCACGTCGTTGTCCACAGGCGGAGCCTCCCGGAGGCAGGTCGTCCACCGACGTCGGGCGCGGCGCTCGAGGATGACGTCGGGAGGTCAGAGCCTCTCCCCCATGACTCGCCATGGGTGGCCCGACGTCCTTCCCGAGATCTTCCGCGGCTCCGAGGTGGTGAAGCACGGGGTGCTCACCGCGGGCCAGCTGCGCAACCGCTCCAAGGTGGTGCCCGTCCTGCACGACGTCTACCGCCCGGCGCACGTCCCGCTGACCCACCCGTTGAAGTGCCGCGCAGCGGGCCTGCTGGTACCGGACGGCGTCCACCTCACCGGCGCGTCCATGGCGAGCGCGCTCGGCGTCCCCCTGGCAGCGGCGAAGGATCCCGTCACCATGGTCGTCATCGGCACCTCGGCCCCAGCGGTGCGGGGCATCACGATCCGACGCGCCTCCCACGGCCCGCTCGGACGGTCTTCCTGGGAGGGGGTGCCGGTCGCACCGATGGAGCGCATGGCCTTCGACTGCGCAGCCGGTCAGCCTCTGGAGACCGCGGTGGCGCGCCTCGACGCGGTGGTGCGGGCGGGTCTCGTCGACGTCGGTCGACTGGCCGGATGGCTCGCGAACCGGCACGACGACCACGTGGTGTCCGTGCGCGCAGCCACCACGATGTGCGACGGGCGGGCGGAGTCGTGGCCCGAGTCCGTCGTGCGGGTCAGGTTGCGAGCGGTCGGGCTCGACGTGGTGCCGCAGGTCGTGGTCCGGACGGAGCGAGGCTTCGCCGGCCGCGTGGACCTGGCCATCGAGAGGCTCAGGCTCGCCGTCGAGTACGACGGGCGGTGGCACGGTGACACCTCGCAGTTCGCGGCGGACCGAGAGCGCCTGAACCGGCTGGCCGCAGCGGGCTGGACCGTCGTGCACGTCACCGCCGAGACGTTGCGGACCTCGGGGGCGCTCGAGGCGATGGTCCTCGGAGAGGTGGCCCGCCTCTCCTCGGGCTCGCGGAACCGCTGACCGCCCGTCACCACAGCGCTTCACCAGCCTCCCGTCAACGCCCCCACAGCACTCGTCCGACGAAGTGCTGACCCGCGAGCCACCGACTGTGCACTCGTCCGACGAAGTGCTGAAGGGTGAGGGAGGCGGGTGTGGAGGAAGGAGGGAGGGAGCGGTCAGGCGGGGCCCACCTCGTGGAGCTGGCGAGCGGCCTCGGCCACGGACCCGGAGAGCGACGGGTAGACGGTGAAGGTCTCGGCGACCTGGTCCACGGTGAGCCGCTGCTTCACCGCGAGCGTGATCGGGTGGATCAGCTCGGAGGCCCGCGGGGCGACGACCACTCCCCCGACGACGGCCCCGGAGCCCGGCCGCGAGAAGATCTTCACGAAACCGTCGGCGATCCCCAGCATCTTGGCCCGCGGGTTCGTCGCCAGCGGCAGCTTCAGCACCTGCCCCTGCTGCTCGCCGGCCTCGATCTGCTCCTGGGTCAGGCCGACGGTCGCGATCTCCGGCGTGGTGAAGATGTTCGCCGACACCTGGTGCAGCTTCAAGGGCGAGACCGCGTCACCGAGGGCGTGCCACATGGCGGTCCGTCCCTGCATCGCGGCCACGGACGCCAGGGCGAGCAGCCCCGTGCAGTCCCCCGCGGCGTAGACCCCCCGAGCGGTGCTCCGCGAGACCCGGTCCACCTTCACGTGGCCGCTGCTCGTGAGCTCCACGCCCGCCTCCTCCAGCCCCAGTCCCGCGGTGTTGGGGATCGAGCCGACGGCGACGAGGCAGTGGGAACCGCTCAGCACCCGACCGTCCTCGAGGCCGACCTCCACAGCGTCACCGACCCGCCGCGCGGAGACCGCTCGCGCGCGGGAGAGGACCTCCATGCCCCGACGGCGGAACACGCCCTCGATGACCTCCGCGGCGTCGCCGTCCTGGCCGGGCAGGACGCGGTCACGGCTGGAGACGAGCACCACCTCGGCACCGAGGGCGTGGTAGGCGTTGGCGAACTCCGCGCCCGTCACCCCCGAGCCGACGACGATGAGCCGCTCGGGAAGCTCGGTGAGCCCGTACAGCTGCTTCCACGTGAGGATGCGCTCGCCGTCGGGCTGGGCGTCGGGCAGCGTGCGCGGGTAGGAGCCGGTGGACAGCAGCACCACGTCCGCGTCGAGCACCTCGTCGGCGTCCGTGCTCGCCGCGCCGGCGAGCCCGTCGACGTCCGCAGCGACGTCTGCAGCGACGTCCGCGGCGACGTCCGCGGCGACGTCCGCGGCGGCCTCGGAGGTCGCCGAGGTGTCCACCACCACCCGTTGGGGCCCGTCGAGGCGCCCGGTCCCCTCCACCACGCGGATGCCCTCGCGGCGCAACCGGGCACCGATGTCCTCGGACTGCTTGCGCGCCAGACCCCGGACGCGGGCGTTGACGCGAGCCATGTCTGCGGTGACCGCCGCAGCCGGGTCCTCGCTCCCCCCGATGCACACCCCCAGCTCACCGGACGCGGCGACGGCCTCCATGGCCTCGGCGGTGGCGATCAGCGTCTTGGAGGGCACGACGTCGGTGAGCACCGTGGACCCCCCGAGGCCGGTGCGCTCGACGACGGTGACGTCGGCGCCGAGCTGGCCGGCGACCAGCGCGGCCTCGTACCCACCGGGACCACCACCGACGACGACGACGCGGGTGGCTCTCACGAGGCTGGCCCGTGGTCGAGCGGGCTGGTCAGGATCTGCATGCCCCCATCATCGCTGCCGCCTGCGACGTCGACCACTACTCTCCTGCACCATGGGTCTTCACGCCGCCTACGGCAGCAACGTCGATCCCGCCCGCATGGCGGCTCGCGCCCCGCACTCCCCGCTGCGCGACACCGGCTGGATGCAGGGGTGGCGCCTCACCTTCGGCGGCGAGGGGCTCAGCTTCGACGGGGCGATGGTCACCGTCGCGGAGCAGCCCGGGTCTGAGGTCTACGTCAGCCTCTACGAGATCCACGCGGCGGACGAGCGCGACCTCGACGAGTGGGAGGGCCTGGGCATCGGCCTCTACCGGAAGGTGAAGGTCCGCGTCGCCACCCTCGAGGGCGAGCGGGTGGCGTGGTCCTACGTCCTCGACGACTACGAGGGCGGGCTCCCCAGCCCCGCGTACCTGGAGATGCTGGCCGCCGCGGCGGAGGCCGGAGGTGCTCCGAGCGCCTACGCGGCCGCGCTGCGCTCACGCCCGCACAACGGTCAGGTCACCGGCTGAGCCACGGGCGGGCGAGGACCGACGGGAACCGACCCGTCGGTCCGAGGTCGGTCTGGCCTCGGGCTCTGTCGTCCTCGTCGTCCTCGTCGGGGCGTGCCGGCGGATAGCGTCAGCGCCATGCCCGAGGACATGCCGCTCGTCGACCACGCTCACGCCCCGGTGGGGTCCCCCGACCTCGACGACCCGGGCACCGATCCCTTCACCGTCGCCGCCGCCGCGGCGAGCACCATCGCCGAGCGCACCGGTGTGGAGCGCCACGACACCGCGCTCGTGCTCGGCTCGGGGTGGCAGGCCAGCATCGACCTCCTCGGCGAGACGGTGGCCGAGATCCCCGTGACCGAGCTGCCGGGCTTCTCGGCGGCCGCGGCGCTGGGGCACGTCGGCGTCGTGCGCTCCGTGCGGGTCCGCGCGGCTGACGGTGAGGACCGCCGCGCCCTCGTCTTCGCCTCCAGGACGCACCTCTACGAGGGCCGGGGGGTGCGCCGCGTCGTGCACGGGGTGCGGACCGCCGCGGCGGCCGGGGCGTCGAGCGTCGTGCTGACGAACGGCTGCGGCGGCCTCGATCCGGAGCTGGCGATCGGTACCCCGGTGCTCCTCAGCGACCACCTCAACCTCACGGCGACCTCCCCGCTCGAGGGCGCGACGTTCGTGGACCTCACCGACCTCTACTCGCGACGGCTGCGGGACATCGCCCGATCGGTGGCCGGCGACCTGGCGGAGGGCGTCTACGCGCAGCTGCGCGGTCCCCACTTCGAGACGCCGGCCGAGGTGAGGATGCTGGGGCGCCTCGGCGCCGACCTCGTGGGGATGTCGACGACCCTGGAGGCCATCGCCGCACGCCACGCCGGCCTCGAGGTGCTCGGCATCTCCCTGGTGACCAACCTCGCCGCCGGGGTCAGCGACGTGCCGCTGGACGGGCAGGACGTCATCGACGCCGGCGCCGCTGCCGGACCCCGCATCGGGGCGATGCTCGCCAGCGTCGTCGCGGCGGTGCTCGCCGCGGGACCGGCGTCACCGCGTGCAGCCCGCTGACGCCGGCGTACTCTTAGGACGCCTGTACGTATCTCGACGACCCGACGGAGGCAGTGATGGCCACGCCTCCCCCCAACCCACCCTCGCTCGGCCACCTCGTCTGCCGCCTCGACGCCGCGGGGACCCACGTCGTGGACCTCTCGCGGTGCCGCTGGATCGACCCGGCGCAGCTCGTCGGCGCCGCGGCGATCGCGCGCCGCCACGTCAGCGCCGGCCTCCCGATGAGGGTCGTGGGGCCATCGCGCGAGGCGCAGCGGCGGTACGCCTCGCGCATGCACCTCGGTCGGGTGCTCACCGGGCTCGGCGTGCCGCACGACCTCGTCGACGTGGACGAGCTCGACCGCCGCGAGGACCTGCTCGAGGTGCGTCCCGTCGCGACCGAGGACGATGCGCGAGCGCTCGGCGAGCTGGTCCACGCGCGCGCCGCCCGTGACGACCGGGACGCCGCGCAGGCGCTCTTCGCCGGCGTCGTGGAGATGGCGCTCAACGTCGCCGACCACGCGGGCGCGGTCGGGTACGTCGCCGCGCAGACCCTGCCGACCTCCGGGTGGGTACGCTTCGCGGTGGCCGACGGCGGGAGCGGGTTGCTGACCACGCTGGCGGGTCGCGGCGCCCGCACACCGCGCCAGGCCCTGCACCTCGCCCTGGACGGGACGTCCCGCTTCGCCGACCCGAGCCGGGGCACGGGCCTGAGCGGCACGGTGCGCGAGGTGAGCCGTCGACGCGGCTTCCTCTACGTCGCCTCGGGGGCCGCCGCGGTGCGCTCGAGCGTCGGCGCCCGCGACGACCGACGCCTGCGGGCTGCTTTCCCGGGCACGCTGGTGGAGGGGGCGGTCGGCATGCGCGGTCCCGTCATCGAGCACCCGGGCCGCCAGAGCCACCGCGGCGTGCACGGCTCGGCCGGAGGAGAGCGCCGGCGGCGCAGCGGGGTACCGTGACCGGAGGAGCCGTCGATCCGTGGAGGTGTCAGCCGTGCTGACGATCGAGCTGCCGAGCATGGTCGCCGGCCGAGCCATGGCCGACGCGCTGGTCGACGCGCTGGACGGCGACATCGCCGGCGCCCAGGTCGCGGTGGACTGCCGTCACCTCGTCTCCGGGAGCCCCTCCTTCGCGGCGCAGCTCGTCACCCGGCTCCTCGTCGACGGTCGTGCCGCCCACGTGCAGGTGCTGGCGGCCACCACGCCGTTCGCCGACGCGGTCACCGACGCCGCGCAGCGCCAGGGTGTCGCAGCGCTGGTCAGCGTGAGCCGCACGCAGCCCGTCCTCGCCTGAGACCCGCACCTCCCACGGCCGCCGCGGCGCACCCTCGTCACCGCAGCACGTCCCCGCACCTCGGCGGCCCCGACGTCGGCCGGCTCGCGGGCAGCCGCTCGTGACCGCGTCACCCAGCACCACCGCGCGGCGACGCATCGCCGCGCTCGCCATCGCCAGCGCGCGCCCGGCGCCGGCGCTCGCGCCGAGCCCCGACGTCGTCGTCGGACAGCGCCCGCGCCACCGTCGCGTTCATCACCGACCAGGCGACCAGCTCGTCGCGCGTGGTGACCTCCTCGTCGCCCAGGAAGGCGAACCGTGCCTTCTGCTGCCAGGCCCTCACCGCGTTGCGCACCGACACCGAGCCCACCCGCGCCAGCGCGACGTCCAGGTGGGCGTCGGCGTCGGACTGCGCGGCCTCGAGGTCCGGCTGGGACAGCACCACGACGTGGCGTGACGACGACGCCGTCAGCGCCGCCGCTGCGATCGCCGCACCCGAGGCCCGCAGCGCCGAGCGCACCACCAGCGCCGCGTCCTGGAGGTCGACCAGCGCGCCGCGCTGACGCTCGTAGACCCGGGCCCGGCGCTCGCGCGAGCTTGTGGAGACCTGCGCGACCACGACGGCGAGCACCGCGGCCGCGGCGGTGATGACCGCCGCGTACACCGGCGTCTGCTCCGCTCCCACGGCGTCATCCTGCCCGTCCCCGCCGACGACGGGCGGACCTGTCGCTCTCTCGTGCGCCGGCTCTCAGCGCACGACGTCTCCAGCGACGGTGGTGGCGAAGCGCTCGAGCGCCATCGGCCATGCCCCGGTGAAGCCGTCACGGGAGGCCGCGGAGCCGGCGCCGTGCCGCTCCCACCGATCGTGGACGACCGTCACCGTGGCGGAGCCGCCGGACCCGGCGGGCTCGACGGTGACAGCCACGCGGCTCGCCTGCTCGGGATCCGGCTGGGGCACGCGGTCGTTGCCGATCTGCCACAGGAAGACGAGCCGGCGCGGCGGCTCCCAGGTGACGACACGCCCCCAGTCGATGCGGAACCCGTGGGGGCCGAGCTCGGAGAGCAACCCGCCCTCACGGCACTGCATGCCGATGCTGGCCAGCAGCGTGGGCTGCGACCACGAGAACTCGGCGGGCCACCACGAGCCGAAGCCCGCGGTGAACCGGTCGAAGGCGGTGGCCGCGGGCACGTCGACGGTGACGGACGCGACCACGGGCTCGATGCTGTCCATCGTCGGACGCTAGCGAACCGCACCGACGGGCCGCGGAGCACGAGCGCGTCAGCCCGGCAGGCCGTCCAGGACCGCGCGGGTGCCCGACAGCCCCAGGCGCGTCGCTCCCGCGGCGACCAGCGCCGTCGCGGCCCCGGCGTCGCGGATGCCCCCCGAGGCCTTGATCCCGAGGCGGCCACCGATCGCGGCGTGCATCACCTCCACCGCGTGGACCGACGCGCCGCCGGCGGGGTGGAAGCCGGTGGAGGTCTTGACGAAGTCCGCCCCGGCGGCCTCGGCGGCCTCGCACACCGCGGTGAGCGTCGCGTCGTCCAGCAGGGCGGACTCCACGATCACCTTGAGCACCCGGGGGGCCGGCACCGCGGCGCGCACCGCGGCGACGTCACCGCGCACCGCCTCGAGCTCGCCGGCGAGCGCCGCCCCGACGTCGATGACCATGTCCACCTCGTCGGCGCCGTCGGCCACCGCCTGCTCGGCCTCGGCGGCCTTGACGGGGGTGCGGACCTTTCCGGACGGGAAGCCGACCACCGTGGCGACGACCAGGCCATCGGTGGCCGGTGCCAGCGGCAGGAATGACGGCGAGACGCAGATCGCGAGCACCCCCAGGTCGCGGGCCTCGGCGACGAGGGCCGCGACGTCGTCCGCGGTGGCCTCCGGCTTGAGCAGGGTGTGGTCCACCATGGCGGCCACGGCCGTCCGGTCGAGGGCTGCGTCGGCGTCGGGGCTGGATGTGGTGTCGCTCATGGCCTCATCGTGGCAGGAGGGACCGACGCGGCGCCGACCGACCACGTGGCCTGCCACCACGGTGTCGGTGGCGTCGGTCAGGATGGGTCCATGGCAGTCATCTCCGGTCTGGACCTCGCCCACGTCGACGACGCCGTCCGCCCCCAGGACGACCTCTACGGCCACGTCAACGGCGGGTGGCTCGAGGGCCACGTCATCCCCGCTGACCGCGCCACGGACGGGGCGTTCCGGACCCTGGCCGACCAGGCCGAGCGCGACGTGCGGGCCATCGTCGAGGAGGCGGCCGCCGCCCACGCCGAGCCCGGGACGCTGACGCAGAAGATCGGCGACCTCTACGGCGCCTTCATGGACACCGACCGCGTCGAGGCCGCGGGCACCGGCCCGCTGCGGCCCCTGCTCGTCGAGATCGCCGCCGCTCCCGACCGCTCGTCGCTGGCGGGCCTGCTGGGCCGCTTCGAGCGCGAGGGGCTCGCGGCGCTGGTCGGTGCCTACGTCGACACCGACGCCAAGGACTCGCAGCGCTACCTCGTCCACCTCACGCAGTCCGGGCTGGGCCTGCCCGACGAGTCGTACTACCGCGAGGAGCGGTACGCGCCGGTCCGCGAGGCCTACACCACCCACCTGGGGCGGATGGCCGAGCTGCTGGGCCTGCCGGCGGTGCTCGCGATGCCCGACGCCGGCGCCGTGGCCGCCAGCGTCCTCGAGACCGAGACGGCGATCGCCGGCCAGCACTGGGACGTGGTGAGCAACCGGGACGCCGAGAAGACGTACACGCTCCTGAGCGCCGCGGAGCTGGTGCGGCGGGCGCCCGGCTTCGACTGGACGGCGTGGCGCGACGGGCTCGGCGCGCCGGAGAGCGCGCTGGAGCAGGTGGTGGTGCGCCAGCCCAGCGCCGTCGAGGGCATCGCGGCGCTGTGGGCGGACCGCCCGCTCGAGGCGTGGAAGGCGTGGCTGGCCGCGCGGGTCAGCGCGCGCTGCGCCGGCTACCTGTCCGCCGCGCTCGTGGACGAGCAGTTCGACTTCTACGGGCGCACCCTGTCCGGCACGCAGGAGCTGCGCGAGCGGTGGAAGCGGGGCGTCGCGCTGGTCGAGGGCACCCTCGGCGAGGCCATCGGCCAGCTGTACGTCGAGCGGCACTTCCCCGAGCGCGCCAAGGAGCGCATGGACGAGCTGGTGGTCAACCTCGTCGAGGCCTACCGGCAGAGCATCACCTCCCTGGACTGGATGACCCAGGAGACCCGCGAGCGCGCGCTGGACAAGCTCGACGCCTTCACGCCCAAGGTCGGCTACCCCGCGGCGTGGAAGAGCTACGACGCCCTCGAGGTGCGCCGCGACGACCTCCTGGGCTCCGTGCGCGCCGCGGGCGCGATGGAGACGGGCCGCGAGCTGGCCAAGCTCGGCGGCCCGGTCGACCGCGACGAGTGGTTCATGACCCCCCAGACCGTCAACGCCTACTACACCCCGGGGATGAACGAGATCGTCTTCCCCGCGGCCATCCTCCAACCGCCGTTCTTCGACCCCGACGCCGACGACGCGGCCAACTACGGCGGGATCGGGGCCGTCATCGGCCACGAGATCGGTCACGGCTTCGACGACCAGGGCAGCCGCTACGACGGCGCGGGGAACCTCGTCG
>JARIBR010000146.1 GCA_029258695.1 Quadrisphaera sp. | reverse complement strand
ACCGCACCCTCGACGAGAACCAGAAGGTCGAGTTCGAGATCACCCAGGGCCAGAAGGGCCCCCAGGCCTCGGACATCCGCCCCGTCTGATCTCTCGTCGGGAGGGCCGGTGACGCCGGCCGCCCACGATGACGCCCCCACCGCTGTGCGGTGGGGGCGTCGTCCTGCGTGGTGCCCAGGGCGACGGGGCGTGCGGGGCACGCCCATGATGGCCTCGTGCGCACCGTCCACCTGCCAGGAGCCCGCCGCGTCGACATCGGTCAGGCGCCGGACCCCGTGCCCGGCCACGGTCAGGTGGTGCTCGCCGTCGGCGCCTCGACGCTCTGCGGCTCCGACCTGCGGGCGATCTACCGCGAGCACCTCGGCGAGGGCCCCGAGGCCTACCAGGGGGTGGTCGCCGGGCACGAACCCTCGGGCACGGTGGTCGAGGTCGGACCGGGCGTGCAGCGGCTCGCCGTCGGTGACCGGGTCGTCATCTACCACATCAGCGGCTGCGGGCTCTGCGACGAGTGCCGCACCGGGTACCGCGTCGCCTGCACCTCGGCGTCGCGGGCGGCCTACGGCTGGCAGCGCGACGGGGGGCACGCCGACCTGCTGCTCGCCGAGGAGGTGGACTGCCTTCCCCTGCCCGAGCCCCTGAGCCTCGTCGACGGGGCGTGCGTGGCCTGCGGGTTCGGCACCGCCTACGAGGCGCTGCTGCGCGCTCAGGTCTCCAGGCGCGACGACGTGGTGGTGACCGGTCTCGGCCCCGTCGGTCAGGCGGTGGGCCTGCTGGCCCGCGCGCTCGGAGCCCGCACGGTGGTCGGCGCGGACGTCGTCGGCGCGCGCCGGGAGCGCGCCCTGGCGCTCGGCGCGGTGACCGACGTGGTGGACAGCGGCGCGCACGCCCCGCTGGAGGCCGTCCGCGAGGCCCTCGGCGGTCGGGGCGCCTCGGTGACGGTCGACGCGTCCGGCGCGGCTCCAGCGCGCGCCCTGGTGCTGGCGGCCACCGCCCGGTGGGGTCGGTGCGTCCTCGTCGGTGAGGGCGGGCAGCTCACCCTCGAGGCGAGCCCGGCGCTGACCCACCCGAGCATCTGCCTCATGGGGTCGTGGGTGACCTCGATCGGGCACAGGGCCGAGCTGCTGGAGCGCCTGGTCGTCTGGGACGTCCGCCCCGAGGTGGTCGTCACGGACCGCTTCGACATCGCCGACGCGGGCGAGGCGTACCGGGTCGCCGACGCCGGTACGTCCGGCAAGGTGGCGATCGTGCCGCGGCGCCGGTGAACCGGGCCCCGGCCGGCATCAACCGCCGGCGGTGACCCGCCCCGTCACGGCCGCCCACGCGCCGACGCCCCCGTCCAGGTGTCGCACGCGCGTCCACCCGGCGTCGAGGAGCGCCCGGGCGCCCTGCTCGGAGCGCAGCCCGCTGGCGCAGTGGAGGACCACGTCGGCGTCACGGGGCACATCGGCCAGCACGCCAGCCTGCTCGGCGTCTCGTCCCGCGGCGTCGAGCAGGGCGGCCAGCGGCACGAGGCGCGCCCCGGGGATCGCCAGCGCGGCGTGCTCGTCGGGCTCGCGGACGTCGACGAGCAGCACCCCGCCCCCCTCGAGCTCCCCGGCGAGCGTCGCAGCGTCCACGGCGGGGACGGCCGACGCCGCCGACGGCTCCACCGCGCAGGCACCGGGCTCGGCGACCACGGTGGTGATCGGTGCCCGCGTGGGGTCGGCGCGGACCCCGAGCGTGCGCCAGGTGCCCTCCAGCGCATCGAGGACGAGCACCCTGCCCAGCAGGGAGCGCCCGGCCCCGGTGAGGAGCTTGAGCGCCTCGGTGACCATGACCGAGCCGACCTGCGCGACGACGCCGCCGAGCACCCCGGCCTGCGAGCACGACGGTACGGCGCCGGCATCGGGCGGGTGGGGGAACAGGTCGCGGTACGTCGGTCCGTGCCCACCCCAGAACACGGCGACGTGGCCGTCGAAGCGCAGCACCGCCCCCCACACCCACGGGACACCGGCGAGGACGCACGCGTCGTTGACGAGGTAGCGGGTGCCGAAGTTGTCGGCGCCGTCCAGCACGAGGTCGTAGCCGGCGACGAGCGCTGCGGCGTTGTGCTCGGTGAGGCGCTCGCGGTGGCGCACCACCGTGACCAGTGGGTTGGCGCGGGCCACCGCGTCGGCGGCGCTGTCGACCTTGGCGCGCCCGACGTCGGCACTCCCGTGGACCACCTGACGGTGGAGGTTCGACTCGTCCACCACGTCGTCGTCGAGGACCCCGATGGTCCCGACGCCGGCCGCGGCCAGGTACAGCAGGGCCGGGGACCCGAGCCCGCCGGCGCCCACGACGAGCACGCGGGCGGCCTTGAGACGTCGCTGACCGCGCTCGCCGACCTCGGGGAGGAGGAGGTGGCGCGCGTAGCGCCGCACCTCCTCGGGGGTGAGCGGAGGACCCGGCTCGACGAGGGGCTCGTTCACGACGAGTAGCAGGCGCGCAGCGCAGCGACCACGTACGTCACGTCGAGCGCCGAGGCGAGCTCGCGGCACGAGTGCATCGCCAGCATCGGCGCGCCGACGTCGACGGTGGCGATGCCGGTGCGCGTCGCGGTGAGCGGCCCGATGGTGGACCCGCTGGGCAGGTCGTTGCGGGAGACGACGTGCTGCAGGGGAACGCCAGCGTCCTGGCAGCGGGCGGTGAACCAGCCGCCGGTGCTCGCGTCGGTGGCGTAGGACTGGTTGGCGTTGACCTTGAGCACCGGTCCGCCGCCGAGCGCCGGGGTGTGGTCGGGCTCGTGGCGCTCCGGCCGGGTGGGGTGCACCGCGTGGGCCATGTCCGAGGAGACGAGGATCGAGCACGCCAGGGCTCGCGGGAGGTCCTGCGGGTCGCCGGCGCCGTCGGTGGTCGCGGCGAGCACCCTGGCGAGGACGTCGGCGAGGAACGGCCCCCGGGCGCCCGTGGCGGAGCCGGATCCGACCTCCTCGTGGTCGTCGGCCACGAAGACCTGGGTGTGAGGCGCCGGGGCCGCCCGCAGCAGGGCGCTCAGCGCGGAGTGGCACCCGGCGAGGTCGTCCAGGCGCGGCGCCGCGACCCAGGTGCCGTCCGCGCCGGTGGCACCCGCCGGCTGGGTGTCGGTGAGCGCCAGGTCGTGCCCGACGACGTCGGCCGCGTCCACGCCGGCCGCGGCCGAGAGTGCCGCCACGAGGCCCGGCTCGGTGGCCAGGTCGGCGCCCCACACCGGGACGAGGTGGCGCTGGGGATCGAGCACCAGGCCGTCGCGGACGCCGCGGTCGAGGTGGATCGCGAGCGAGGGCAGGCGCAGCGGCGCGCCGGGCAGCCGGGCGAGCACCGTGGTGGCGTCGCGAAGCACCAGGCGCCCGGCGACGGTCAGCTCGCGGTCCAGCCAGGTGTGGGCCAGGAGGCCCCCGTAGGTCTCCGCGCCCACCAGCCGGTAGCCGGCCTGACGCACGTCGTGACGCGGACGCACCCGGAAGCCCGGGGAGTCGGTGTGCGCGCCGACGATCCGGGCGCCCGCCTCGGCCAGGGGGGCGCTGCCGACGACGAGGGCGACCAGGCTCCCGCCGCGGACGACGACGACCCGCTCGCCGGGGACCAGGCTCCAGGGATCCTTCTCGTCGAGCGTCGCGAAGCCGGCCGCGCGCAGGCGAGCGGTCATCTCGGCGACGGCGTGCCAGGGGGTCGGTGAGGCGTCGACGAGGGCGCGGAGGTCGTCGCCGGCGACGGCGACGTCCCCCAGGTCCGGGAGGGCGGGCTGGGTGGGAGGAGCAGGCATGGCCGTCAGCCTAGGGAGACGCTGCCCTCAGCCGAGCCCGCGCTGCACCGCGACGGCGCTCGCGAAGGTCGGGGCGAGGGGCAGGGCGCCCACGAGGGTGGCCTGGAAGGCGTGGTAGGTGTCCGGGCGTCCCTCCCACAGCACGCTCGAGGGCTGACCGTCGGCGTCCAGCTCGTGCACCCACGACCCGTCGTCGAGGTCGACGACGGCGCGCTCCGCGTACGCCCACCACTGCTCGTAGCGCTGGGCGTAGGACTCCTCGCCGGTCGCACGGTGCAGCGCGGCGGCGGCGCCGATGGCCTCGCACAGGACCCAGTGCTGACGCAGCGTGACGACCGGCGCTCCGTCGAAGCCCGTGGTGTAGACGAACCCCTCGCGCCCGTCGGGCGCCCACCCGTCCTCGACGGCGCGCGAGAAGAGGGCGACCGCGCCGTCGGCCAGCCACGGCGGCGCCCCCTCCCCCAGCCCGTCCCGCAGGCCCAGGAGCAACCTCGCCCACTCCAGGCCGTGGCCGGGGGTGGTCCCGAAGGGCCTGAAGGGGTCCGCGACCCGGTCGGCGTGGTGGTCCAGCAGCGGCGTCATCGTGGCGGTGAAGTGCTCGGGGAGGCGCCAGCCGTGGGCACGTGCGTGGACGTTGACGAGGAGGTCGGCGATGTTCAGCGCCCGCTGGCGCCAGACGTCGTCGCCGGTGGCGTCGGTGGCCGCCAGGTAGGCCTCGACGGTGTGCATCGCCGCGTTCGCCCCCCGGTAGTCCTCCTCGTCGGTGAAGTCGCGGGCGAAGCTCTCGCGGACCACCCCGGCGTCGGCGTCGAGGAAGTGCTCGGCGTGGACGGCGAGGGCCTCGTCGAGCAGCTCACGGGCCCCGGGCACGGCAGCCACCGTCGCGGAGGAGGCGGCGAGGATGACGAACGCGTGGGCGTACGCGCCCTTCGTCGTGTCGGCCGGCGCCGATCCGTCGGGGGCCAGCGCGGCGAACCACCCGCCGTCGACCTCGTCGTGGAAGGGGCCCGCGAGCGCGGCGATCCCGTGCTCGGCGCCGGCAGCGGACCCCGCATGCCCCAGGAGGTGGCCGAGCGCGAGCACGTGGGTCATCCGGGCCGTCATCCACAGCTGGAGCTCGCGCGGGAGCAGCCCCCCGTCGCCGTCGCTCCACCCGAAGCCTCCCGTGGTGGCGCTGGCGAGGCTGAGCTCGAGCAGGCGGTGGCCCTGCTGGTCGAGCCAGGCGCGACGTGCCGGGGTCTCCAGGGCGGCGGGTTGACGGACGTCCGATGGGTCAGGCATGCCGACATCATGGCGCCCACGAGCGACGCCGTCGGGGGCGCGGGGCTCGCGTCGAGCATGCCCCGCACCCCCGGCGGTGTCCCTCGGGTCGGGCCGGGGCTCAGGTCAGACGAGCACGCGGGTGAAGACGACCTTGCCCGGCCACATGGGGCGCAGGCTGGTGTTCTTGCGCGAGTTGCCCGCGTCGACGATCCAGCCGTTTCCGGCGTAGAAAGCCACGTGGTAGGCGCTGTTGCCGCTCATGTAGAACACGAGGTCACCGGCACGCTCGTCGCCCGGGGCGACCGACCGGGTGGCGGCCAGCTGCTGGTTCGTGGTGCGGGGGACGTGCATGCCGTGGCTGCCGAGCACGTACCCGGTGAAGCCGGAGCAGTCCCAGCCGCGCGGGGTGGTCCCGCCGTAGACGTACGGCGTCCCGGTGAAGGACTTCGCCGTGTTGATGAGGTTGTACGGGTCGGTGCCGGGCGTGAGCGCCGAGGCGGACGCGCCGGCCCCACGGAAGCTCACGGCGTCGCCGGGGCTCGCGGCCTGGGCCGGGATCGCGGCGGACATGACGAGTCCCGCCGAGAGCGCCGCGCCGGCAAGGGCTCGGGTCACCAGGCGGGAACGGGCAGGGGTGGTCGAGGTGCGCATGGGTGTGCCTCTCCGACGCCTGCGGGGTTAGCTGTCGGGTTCGGGTGGAAAAGTCACCCGGCTCGCGCTGCGAGCTTCACCCCGAGGACCGACGCCGCGGTGCGGCGGCCGGTCCGGTGGACGTGGGTCCCCCGTCCCCTGCCGTGGTGATCAGTGGGTGCGCTCCGGGTGGCAGGGGCTCGGCGAGGCCCGGAGGACTGCCCGGCTGGTGCGGGCAGCGACCGGAACGTACCCGACTGTGACGGTATGGACCAGGGGGTGGCGGCGGAGCGGTGCCCGACATGCTGACCGGCGAGACCGTGATCCCCGCGATCCTGCGCCTCGCAACCCCGTGGTGTGGCGTGTATCACACCAGGGTCCGCGCCCGGGCAGCGTGCTCCCGAGGCGACGACCGGGGGCGGCTCACCCGCCGCACCCCTATCGTCACACCTGTCACACCCGGGACGGGGACGTCCGGTCCGCCGCGCCGCGAGGGAGGTCGCCAGGTGGTCGCCACCGTGCACCGCCCCGCTGCCGGGCGCCATCGCACCGACCAGGCCCCGAGCGTCCGCGTGCCGCAGCGCCGGGGCAGGGGCCGCCACGTGGCCGGTCCCGACCACCCGCGGCGGCGGCGCATCGTCGCCCTGAGCGCCGTCACCGTCGCCACCGCCGTCGCCCTGCCGGTCGTGACGAGCCCTCGCGTCGCGGACGTCACGGTCGGGGCGTGGCAACGCCTCGGCGGTGCGCCGGCACCGGCCCCTGCCGTCGAGCCGGTCGAGCCGGTCGAGCCCTCCGCCTCGACCGCACCGCCGTCGCCGTCGCCCGAGCCACCGGACGAGCCACCGGACGAGCCACCGGAGCCTGCCGAGCCGCCGGACGAGCTCACGGCCACGCATCGGGTGGTGTGGGGCGACACCCTCGTGAGGATCGGTGCCGAGCACGCCATGACCTGGCGAGAGGTCTACGACGCCAACGTCGACGTCATCGGCGACAACCCGAACCTGGTCGTCGTCGGCACGATCCTGCGGGTCCGACCGACCTGAGCGCTCCACCCACCTCCAGCGTCGCAGGGTGGGGGTCGACAGATCGCCCCCGGACCGCTTACCGTCGCGTCGTCATCAAACCGTGACCTTACGCAGCGTCACGGTTTGGACCTCGTAACCGAAAGGTGCTGTCATCTCTCCTTCCAGCCCCCTGGGTCCCCGCAGCGCACGTCACCGCTCCTCGTCCACCACCCGGACCGTCCGCACCGAGACCGCTGGCCGCCACGCCGGCCCCACCCGCGGTGCGCGTACCGCGCGCACCCTCGGCCTGAGCGTCGGCGCGGCGCTCCTCGCCCTCCCCGCCGTCGGAGCGGGCACCGCCGCAGCCGCCACGGACTCCACCTGGGACGCGCTCGCCCAGTGCGAGTCCGGCGGTGACTGGAGCATCAACACCGGGAACGGCTACTACGGCGGCGTGCAGTTCAGCCAGAGCACGTGGAACGGCTTCGGCGGCCAGCAGTACGCACCCCGCGCCGACCTCGCCACCCGGGAGCAGCAGATCGCCACCGCCGAGAAGACCCTCGCGGGGCAGGGCTGGGGCGCGTGGCCGGCGTGCTCGGCACGGCTCGGCCTGTCCGAGGCCGACAAGGGCGGGTCCGCGACGCCCCCGGGTGGCGACGCCGCACCCGCCCCGGCGCCCGCACCCGAGCGTGAGGTGGCGTCGTCCCGCAGCGCCGACCGCAGCAGCTACACCGTCGTCGCCGGCGACACGCTCTCCAAGATCGCCAGGGCCCACGGCACCAGCTGGCAGGCGATCTACGAGGCGAACTCCTCGACGATCGGGTCCAACCCGAACGTCATCCGCATCGGTCAGGTCCTCTCCGTCTGATGCTCCTGCTCACCCGCCGGACCTGCGGGCCCGGCGGGTGAGCAACCCCAGCAGCGCGTGGTACCGGGTCGGCGCCACGCGTGCCGCGATGTCGGGGAGCGTCGCGCTCACGCCGACGAGGACCCGCGAGGCCCGGCGCTCCACCCCCCTCAGGATGGCCGTGGCCGCGACGTCCGCCGGGATGGTCAGCGAACGCTGGAAGACCGCAGCTCCCCTGGCGGCCCGCTCGGCGTCCACGCCGGCCCCGGTGCGGGCGTCCCGGGCGATGTTCGTGGCGATGCCGCCGGGGTGCACGCTCGTCACCCCCACCCGGCCCGCCAGCTCGCCGCGCAACGCTTCGCTGAAGCCCCGCACCGCGAACTTCGACGTGGCGTACGCCACCTGTCCCGCCGGTGCGACGAGCCCGAAGACGCTGGAGACGTTCACCAGGTGTGATCCCGGTGAGGCCAGCAGGACGGGGAGCAGCTGGTGCGTCACGGCGATCGTGGCGCGCAGGTTCACGTCGAGCAGCCAGTCGACGTCCTCGAGCGTCTGTTCCTCGAGGCGTCCGGAGAGCGCCACGCCCGCGTTGTTCACCACGAGGGTGGGCCGTGGGGACCCTGCGACGACGTGCTCGAGGACGTCAGCGGTGCCGACGCGGTCGCGCAGGTCCACGACGTGCCCTCGCACCTCCAGCCCCGGGTGTGCGGCGCTCAGCGCCCCCACCACCGCGTCCAGTCCGCCGGCGTCACGGTCGAGCAGCTCCAGGTGGCTCCCCCGGGCGGCGAGCCCGGCCGCCAGCGCGGCGCCGATGCCGCTGGCCGCGCCGGTGAGCACCGCGCTCCCGCCCTCGAACCGGTAGCGCTGGAGCCGGGTCACCGGCTGCTCCCGCTGGCCGCGCCGCTCCCGGCGAAGGTCAGTCGGCGCGAGCGCACCGGCCACCACCGCAGCGCGACGAGGTCGGTGAAGAAGTTCTGGCGTACCCGCCACGGCGCCCGGGGGCCGGTGCGCGGCATGAGGTGGCTCCCCCGGCGCACGTACCCGGCCTCGAGGTCCATGAGCGGGCGCAGGTCCCGGGTGGGCGGGTCGGTGGGGACGACGCTGGCCGCGCCCCGCGCGGTCATGCGGCGCAGCAGCCGCAGGAGGAAGTCCCCCACGAGGTCCACCTTGAGGGTCCACGAGTTGTTGGTGTACCCGACGACGAAGACCAGGTTCGGCACGCCCGAGAGCATCGCCCCCCGAAAGGCGACGGCCGAGGGGACGTCGACCTGCTGACCGTCCACGCTGAGCGACGCGCCCCCGAAGAGCTGCAGCGTCAGCCCCGTCGCGGTGACGACGACGTCCGCGGGCAGCTCCCGGCCGGAGGCCAGCCGGACGCCGCCGCTCGTGAAGGTCTCGATGCGGTCGGTCACGACGCTGGCCCCCGGTCCGCGCAGCGCGGCGAACAGGTCTCCGTCGGGCACCATGCACAGGCGCTGGTCCCACGGGTCGTAGTCGGGGGTGAAGTCGACGTCCACGTCGTACCCCGCGTCCGGGCGCGGCGGCAGCGCGCGTCGCACCTGGGACAGGAGCATCGCCCTGATCCGCTCCGGCCGGTGGCGGGAGAGCTGGTAGAGCGTGATGGCACGCAGCAGGTTGCGCCAGCGGACGACGAGGTTGCCGAGAGGCCCCGGCCAGCGCTCCCGGATCCGCAGGGCGCTGCGGTCGACGCCGGGCAGGGAGAGCACGTAGCTCGGGGAGCGCTGCAGCATGGTCACGTGCCCGGCGGAGCCGGTCAGCGCCGGGACCAGGGTGACGGCCGTGGCGCCGCTGCCGACGACCAGCACGCGCCGACCGCTGACGTCGAGGTCGTCCGGCCACGCCTGCGGGTGCACCACGGTCCCGTCGAAGTCGCCCAGGCCGGGCAGCTCCGGGGTGTACCCGCGGTCGTAGCGGTAGTAGCCGGTCGCGGCGACGAGGAAGGACGTGGTGAGGGTGACGAGGTCTGCGCTCCCGTCGTCACCGGTGCGCTCGACGACGAGCCTCCAGCGCGCGTCGACGGAGGAGAAGTCCGCGCTCACCAGGCGGTGGCGGTAGCGGATCAGGGCGTCGACGCCGGTGCGCCGCGCGACGTCGGCGACGTAGTCGCGGATCACCTCGCCGGGGGCGAGCGAGCGCTCCCCCGTCCACGGGTGGTCGCGGTAGGCGAAGGTGAACATGTCGGAGTCCGAGCGCACGCCGGGGTAGCGGAAGAGGTCCCACGTCCCCCCGAGGGCGTCCCGGGTCTCCAGGACCGCGAGGGAGTCCCCGGGCCGACGTCGGCGCAGTCGTGCCGCGAGACCCACCCCGGACAGGCCAGCCCCGACGACCACCACGTCCAGGTGCTCGGCGACATCGGATGGTTTCTCCATGGCACCAGCCCATCACGAGCAGCGCGTCCCGGCGAGGCCGGACGCTGCCGCTGGGCCCACGTCCTGCCTGCGCCCGCCGGCCCGCCCGCCCGCCCGCTCCAGCCAGCTCCTGTCGGCGCTGACGCCCCGGACCTCCGACGACGAGCGCGCTCGGGCCAGCTGGTGCACAGTCCCCTCGTGAGAGGTGGACGCCAGGGAGCCGCCGGCCGTCCCCGCGCCGGAGCCGGAGCCGGAGCCGCACCCGCGCGGACCGCGCTCGTCGGCGCCAGCCTGGCGTCGGCGGGGGCCACGTTCCTGCTCGCGGAGCAGGCCGCGGCACGCTCGTGGACCGCGCCGCGGTACTCGCGCGTGGGCCGCTACGTCTCCGACCTGGGCGTCCCCCAGCGCACGCGCTTCGCGGGCCGGGACATCTTCTCGCCTCGCCACGCGGTGATGAACGCCGGCTTCGTCAGCCAGGGACTCCTGGTCACCGCTGGGGCGATGGCGATGCCCAGGGCCCGGAGCCGTCCAGCGCTGCGTGCGCTGGCCGGCGTGTACGGCCTCGCCATGGTGGGGGTGGGCGTCTTCCACGGGGCCGACGCCTCCTCGCCGGCGCGCCACACGCTGCACGGTGCCTGCGCCAGCCTGGCGGTCGCCGCTGCCGCGCTCGCCGCCCTGGTGACCGGTCGCAGCCCGCACCTCGGGCCCGCAGGCGGCGTCTCGCGCCGCGCGAGCAGCACCGCCGGGCTGGTCGCGCTCGTCGCGGGGCTCGCGGTGCCGGTCGCCCACGGCTCGTCGGTCGTCGGTCTGGTGCAGCGCGCCTCCCTGTACGCGGTCACCGGCTGGCAGCTGCTCACCGGGACGTGCCTGGTCCACCACGCGCTGCGGACGGCGCTCACCCGAGGCCCTGCCGTGCTGGTCGGCGAGCCGGGCCGGACGGTCGGCGCCCCTGGCGAGCCACCTCGGCCCGCGCTAGCGTCGAGCCATGGCAGACACGACGATCACCAAGGTGGACAGCGACCACTCCCCGACCGGCGGCATGGGCCAGGTGTACCTGGCCGGCGGCAGCTCGGTGAGCATGCGGATGTGGCGCGACCAGCCGGCCGCTGAACCTGCCGCGGAGGTCTCTCGTGACTACGAGACCGTCGGGTACGTCATCGCCGGGCGGGCTGAGCTGCACAGCGAGGGGCAGACCGTGGTCCTCGGGGCCGGGGACTCCTGGGTGGTCCCGAAGGGCGCCCGGCACACCTACCGCATCACCGAGGCCTTCACCGCCGTCGAGGCCACCCACCCGCCCGCGCAGGTGCACGACCGGGACGCTCCCGCCGGCAGCTGAGACCCGGCCCGCCTCACCCGGGCCAGACGGGCAGCGTCGTGCCGTCGCCGAGGAGCACGGGCTGCGCGCTGACGACAGCGTCGAGCACCGCGGCGCGCACGGCTCGTGCGGCGGCGCTCTGCACCGCGACGACCGCCGCCACCCGGGCGGCGCGATCGGCCGGGAGCGCCACCGCGCCGGTGGCCAGCGCGAAGACGGTGTCACCGTCGAGCATCGTGTGGGCCGGGTCGAGCGCTCGTGCCACGCCGTCGTGGCTGGCGGTCGCCGTCCGCGAGACCTCCGCCGGGTCGAGGGCCGCATCGGTGGCGACGACCACCAGCGTGGTGTTCAGGGGCGTGGGGACCGTGCTGGTCGCCGCAGCATCGCTGCCGCCAGCACTGCCAGCATTGCCAGCACTGCCAGCGTCCGAGGGCGCTCCGCGGGTCGGCACGCCGCGGGCGTTCACCGCGGCCAGGGCCCCGACGACCACGGTGGGTCCGCGATCGCCACCGCCGTCGCCGTCGCCGTCGCCGTCGAGCGTCACCACGACGCTGGCGCTCCCGACCCCGCCGGCGAAGCGCCCGCCCACCACGGCGCCGGTGCCCGCGCCGACCCCGCCACGCTCGACCTCCGAGCCTGCCGGGGACGCAGCAGCGAGCGCAGCCCGGTAGCCGTCGTCCTCGGTGGGGCGGGCCCCGAAGTCACCACCGCGGCCCAGGTCGAACAGGGTCGCGGCCGGCACGATCGGCACCACGTGCTCGGGCAGCGCGCCCACGGGGAAGCCGCGGCCCTGCTCCTCGCACCACCGGGCCGCACCGTGGGCGGCGACCAGGCCGTAGGCGCTGCCGCCGGTGAGGACCACGGCGTCCGCGGTGGGCACCAGGGTCGTCGGGTCCAGCGCGTCGCTCTCGTGCGTCCCCGGCCCCCCGCCGCGCACGTCCACCCCGGCGACGGTGCCCGGCGGCGGGACCACCGCCGTGACCCCGGTCAGCCATCCGTCGCCGCGGCGGGTGACCTGCCCCACCCTCACCCCCGCCACGTCGGTGATGCTGCTGCGGCGCGGCGCGGGGTCGGTGGTCACCACACCAGTGTGGCGGCGCACGGCCGCGCGGCGTCGCCGCCCGCGATGCCCTACCTTCGGACCACTCCGGCGCCATCGGCCCGCGCGCCTCAGGACGGACGTCGCGCGTGCCGATGGCTGAGGACGTGACCGTGCTGCAGCCGCTCGACCGACGACGCACCGAGAGGGAGGGCGCCCGCATGGACGCTGCCGTGGACACGCTCCAGAAGGCCTTGAAGATCAACCTCGACCCGCGCTGGTACGGGACGGTGGCGGAGATCGGCGCCGGGCAGGAGGTCGCGCGCTGGTTCTTCCGGGCCGGAGGCGCCGCGGGCACCATCGCCAAGTCGATGTCTGCGTACGACATGGCCGTCTCGGACGCCGTCTACGGCCTCTCCGAGCGCTACGTCTCGCGCGAGCGCCTCCAGGCGATGCTCGACCACGAGCTCGACCTCAACATCGACCGGCTGTCCACCGCCCGCGGCGAGGACACCTGCTTCTTCGCCTTCGCCGACACCGTCGTGGCCCGGAGCTACCGCGGCGGCAACGAGTGTCACGGCTGGATGGGCGTGCGCTTCCAAGCCCACCCCATGGACGAGCCGGCCCAGATCGTCATGCACGTGCGGATGCTCGACGACGACGCGGGCATGCAGCAGGAAGCCCTCGGGATCGTCGGGGTGAACCTGCTGCACGCGGCCTTCTACGAGCGCGCCGAGCCGGAGAAGCTCGTCGCCTCGCTGCTGGACCGCCTGTCGACGGGGCGCATCGAGATCGACATGATCTCCTTCTCCGGCATCGAGTTCCGCCGCGTGGACAACCGGCTCATGGCCATGGAGCTCGTCCACCTGGGCCTGTCCGGCGTGGCCATGTTCGGACCCGACCGCGAGGTCGTCCAACCCTCCGAGGCGTTGCGCAAGCACGCGGTGCTCGTCGAGCGGGGCAGCTTCCGCCCGCCGACGGTGGTCAACCTGGAGATGCTCGACACCGCCCGGAAGGCGTTCGAGAAGGACCCTGCGGTCGCGGGCGCACCGGTCCTGGAGCTGACCGAGCTGACGATGCGCAACCTGCTGGCCGGCGGTGAGCAGGTGGACCGGCGGGACTTCCTCGCCCGCGTCGACCTCTTGGCGGCCTGCGGCAAGACGGTGCTCATCTCGGACTACTACGACTACCACCGTCTCGCGGCGTACCTGGCGTGGCGCACCCGGGAGCGCATCGGCATCGTCATGGGCGTGCCCTCGCTGCGGAACCTCTTCGACGAGGAGAACCACGCGCACCTGCCGGGCGGCATCCTCGAGAGCTTCGGGCGGCTGTTCAAGAACCACCTCAAGCTGTTCGTCTACCCCATGGTCGACATCGAGGACGGGCCGGTCATCACGGCGGAGGACCTCGAGGTGGGCCCGGTGCTCCAGCCCCTGTTCGACTACCTCGCAGGTCGCGGTTCCTTCGTGGCCCTGGACGACTACACCCCGGAGTACCTGACGATCCTCAGCCGAGACGTCCTCAAGCGCATCGGCGCGGGCGACGAGAGCTGGCGCTCGATGGTGCCGCCCGAGGTGGCCGAGCTGATCGTCAAGCGGGGGTTCTTCGGGTGCCGGTCCTCTCAGGAGGTCGCGCGCGGCTGATCGTCGGGCCGCAGCACCGCCTGGTCGCCCACTCCCAGGTCGGGGAGCTCGTAGCCGTCGGGGTAGGGGCCGTACGCGCCCCCGCTGACGAAGCCGGGTCCCGGGCGGACCCGCTCGAGCATGCTGCGCGCGGACATGCCGGCCACCACCGCCGCCGTGAGCCCGGCGTTCGGCGTGGGCAGGGCGAGCGCGGTGCGGGCCGGCTCGTCGATGAGCACCCCGAAGAGCGGCCTCGACCAGCGCCGCAGGGGTGAGGGGAGCATGGCCGCGCTCACCGGGAGGGACGCGGCGAACAACCGGTCCCCCTCGTCCGTCCGCTCGAGCTCGCGCGCCTCGTAGCCGTCGACGAGGTCCTCGACGTCGGCGTAGGTGGCGGGGACGTCGTGCAGCAGCATCCGCTCGCCCAGCGCGGCGTACCAGGCCGCGATGGCCTCGCGCTCCTGGCCGGTGACCCGCCGCCAGGCGAAGCGGTCGAGGAAGCGGACGGTGGGGACGACGAAGGTGCCCAGCACCCACAGGGAGTCGTCGTTGCGGATCTTCCACCGACCGTGCATGCGGTTGATGGCCGTGACCGCCTCCTCACCGCGGGGGCTGTCCAGGCCGTGGTGGACGAGCTCGTAGAGCAGCAGCCCGGTGTCCGTGGCCCGCTTGGTCGGGGCGTGCTCGATGTGCCCGGTGTGGGCGAGCAGGCGCGCGACCCGCGGGGCGGCGAAGGTGCGCAGGTAGGCCATCTGGTGGGCGAAGAGGACGTCGGTCGACATCTCCGCGCTGGCCAGGTGCTGGTAGACCCTCTCGGCACTCACGTGATCCATGGCTCCATCATCGCTGGTGCTGAACCCCGGGATCCTGGAGGGGACCGATCCCCGGAGGGTCGGTCACGGCGACGGGACGGCCCACCGCGCCTGGTAGGCGTCGGGGTCGTAGCCGACCTCGACCTGGACGGCACCGCCGTCGATCGCCTCGGTCGGGACGTCGAAGAACACGGGGAACGTCAGGACGTCCCCGGCGCGGACCTCGGACGGCAGCGTCTCCTGCCCCTCGACGAAGACGATGGCGCTGCGGTGGGCGCGCGCGTCGGTCCCCAGGTAGTGCCACTGCAGCTCGACCCCCACCCGCTCGATGCCCGTGCCGGTGTAGGCCACCTCGACGACCGCGGAGAC
>JARIBR010000086.1 GCA_029258695.1 Quadrisphaera sp. | reverse complement strand
CTCTCCTCGGGCCCCAGCTCCTCGAGGGGCACGGCGTCGGGGCGCACCAGCTCTCCGTCGGCGCCCGGGATGGGGTCGCCGTGGGGATCGGCGGCTGGGTGCCCCAGGCGTGCGTCGATCCGCTCGAGCATGAGGTCGGAGACCACGTGCTCCAGCGCCTCGGCCTCGTCGTGGACCTCGTCCCAGGAGTACCCCAGCTCCGCGACGAGGTAGGTCTCGATCAGCCGGTGCCGGCGGACCATGCGCAGCGCCTGCGCCTCGCCGGTCGGCGTCAGCGTGACGGGGCGGTAGGGCTGGTGGAGGACCAGGCCGAGCTCGGCGAGGCGTCCGACCTGCTCCGAGACCGTCGAGGGGGAGAGCCCGAGGCGCTCGGCCAGCAGCGTCGTCGTCACCGGGCGGTCCACCCACTCCCGGGCGGACCAGATCGCCTTGAGGTGGTCCTGCGCGGCCTGGGTGAGCGCTGCGCCGTCCGCGTCCGGCCTCCGGCGTCCGTGTCGGGTGGTCACGGGATCATGGCTACCACCGATCCTGCACCGTCCACCGCGTGCACGGCGGACGGTGCAGGGCGTCGTCAGCCGGTGAAGGTCGTGACGACGAGGTAGGCGTTGAGGGTGATGATCACCAGCGCGATCGCGCTGGCCGTCGCCGTCGTGACCCGTCGGTTCACCAGCGTGCCCATGAAGCTGGCGTCCCGCGTGAGGAGGATCAGCGGCACGAGCGCGAAGGGGATGCCGAAGGAGAGCACCACCTGTGAGAGCACGAGCACCTGCGTGGTCGGCAGCCCGAGGGCGAGGACCACGAGCGCGGGCACCATCGTCACGGTCCGCCGGAGGTAGAGCGGGATGGAGCGGGCGATGAACCCCTGCATGACGACCTGGCCCGAGTAGGTCCCCACGGACGACGAGGACAGACCCGAGGCCAGCAGCGCGACGGCGAACGCGAGGGCGGCGCCGCCACCCACCATCTGTGCCAGCCCGGCGTGGGCGGCCTCGATCGTGTCGACGCCGGTGTTGCCGCTCGCGTTGAACAGGGCGACCGCGACGAAGAGCATGGACAGGTTGATGGCGCCAGCGGTCCCCAGCCCGATCGCGACGTCCCAGCGGGTGAAGCGCAACAGCTCGCGTCGCTCCACGTCGTCCTGCGGCACCACCCGCGAGCGGGTGAGTGCCGAGTGCAGGTAGACCACGTGGGGCATCACCGTCGCGCCCACGATGCCGATGGCGAGCAGCACCGAGCCCTGGCCGTCGAAGCTGGGCACGAGGCCGCCGGCCATGCCGGAGAGCGACTGGTTGCCGACGGCGAGGAGGTCGTAGACGAAACCGAGCGCCACGAGCGCCAGGAGCGCGATGATCGCCAGCTCGAAGCGTCGGTAGCCGCGCTGCTCGAGGGCGAGGATCGCCAGGGCGATCACGGCCGTGATGAGCCCGGCGACGAACAGCGGCACGCCGAAGAGGAGGTTCAGGCCGATGGCCGCGCCGACGAACTCGGCGAGGTCGGTGGCGATGGCCACCACCTCGGCCTGCACCCAGAGACCACGGTTGGTCCACCGGCCGAAGCGCTCCCGGCACAGCTCGGGCAGCGAGCGTCCCGAGGCGATGCCGAGCTTGGCCGAGAGGTACTGCACGAGGACGGCCATGAGGTTCGCCATGACGATCACCCACACCAGGCGGTACCCGAACTCGGCGCCGGCGGCGAAGTTGGTGGCGAAGTTGCCGGGGTCGATGTATGCCACGGCGGCGACGAAGGCCGGGCCCAGCAGGGCGATGCGCCCGCGGAGCCGTCCGCGTGCGCGGACCCTCTCGAGGGGTGTCCGAGGTCCTGCCGGCCCGACGACCACGTCGGTCCCGCCCGGTGGTGCCGCTGCCATGGTGCCCTCCGCCCCGTCGAGGTTGCGGTGCACCGTAACCCGGCGCCCTGCACGGAGCGCGCGCTGGCCGGCGCGCCGAGGAGCAGCCCCTGCGGGTGTGAGGCAGCGAACAGGTGATCGCGTGAGCCGGTCGCGCGTCGCGGTGGGACGATGAAGGCATGATCCGCGCCGACCTCTCCAAGCGACCCGAGCAGGTGGCGGCGATGTTCGACGGTGTGGCGGCCCGCTACGACACGACGAACACCGTCCTGTCCCTGCGCCAGGACCGCTCGTGGCGCCGCGCCGTGGTGCGTGCCCTGGACGTGCGCGCCGGCGAGCTGGTGCTCGACCTGGCCGCGGGCACCGGCACCTCCACGGAGCCCTTCGTCGACGCCGGTGCCCGCGCGGTGCCGTGCGACTTCTCGCTGGGGATGCTCCGCGTGGGTTCTCGTCGCCGCCCCGACATGGCCTTCACCGCCGCCGACGCGACCGCGCTGCCCTTCCCCGACGCCGCCTTCGACGCCGTGACGATCTCCTTCGGCCTGCGCAACGTCGTGGAGCCGCGCCGCGCGCTGGCCGAGATGCGGCGGGTGACCCGCCCCGGGGGCCGCCTGGTCGTCTGCGAGTTCAGCCACCCCGTGCTGCCGGTGCTGAGCCATCTCTACGCGCCCTACCTCCTGCGCGCCCTGCCGGCGCTGGCTCGCGCTGTCTCGTCGAACCCCGACGCGTACGTCTACCTCGCCGAGTCCATCCGTGACTGGCCCCGCCAGCGCGAGCTCGCCGGCTGGCTCACCGACGCCGGGTGGGCGGACGCCTCCTGGCGCGACCTCACCGGCGGCATCGTCGCGCTGCACCGCGCGGTGGCGCCGCGGTGAGCGCCCCCCAGGTGGTGAGCTCCGACGTCGTCGTCGTCGGCGCCGGGCCCGCAGGCGCGGCGGCGGCCCGCCACCTCGCGGCCGCCGGGGCCGACGTGACGCTGGTCGAGAAGGCCTCCTTCCCCCGCGACAAGATCTGCGGCGACGGCCTCACGCCGCGCGCGGTGCGCGAGCTCGGCTACCTCGGGGTGCCCACGGCCGAGTCCGACGGGTGGCACCGCACGAAGGGCCTGCGCCTGGTCGGCGGCGGGCGCACCTACGAGTTCCCGTGGCCGGACCTCGCGAGCTTCCCCGACCACGGGCTGGTGCGCACGCGCGGTGACCTCGACGCCACCCTCGCCCACCACGCCGCGTCGGCGGGCGCACGGCTGCTCGAGCGCACGATGGCCACCGCGCCCCTGCGCCGCCGCGAGAACGGGCCCGTGACGGGGGTGAGCGTCCACCCCGTCGACGAGCGCGGGCGCCGCAGCGGGCCCGACGTCCACCACCGCGCTCCGGTGGTCCTCGCCGCCGACGGCGTCTCCGCGCGCCTGGCTACCGCCCTGGGGGTGGAGCGGCGCACCGACCGGCCGCTGGGCATCGCCGCCCGCGCCTACTTCACCACCCCCCGCAGCCACGAGCCCTGGATGGAGAGCTGGCTCGAGCTGTGGTCCGGGGAGCCCCGGCGCTCCGACCTGCTCCCCGGTTACGGCTGGATCTTCGGCCTCGGCGACGGCACCGCGAACGTCGGGCTCGGCGTGGTGCGCGGGCGCGACTCCAGCGCCAGGCCCGCCGTCGACCTGCGGTCCGTGCTGCGCACCTGGCTGGCGGCGACCCCGCCCGGGTGGACCCTGGACGAGGACCACCAGGTGGGCCCGGTGAGGTCGGCCGCGCTCCCAATGGGCTTCAACCGCACCCCCCACCTGGCCCACGGGATGCTGCTCCTCGGTGACGCCGGGGGGATGGTCAACCCGTTCAACGGGGAGGGCATCGAGTACGCCATGCACTCCGGGCGCCTCGCCGCGCAGGTGGCCGTCGACGCGCTCGGCGCCGCGGACGGCCCCGGCCGCGACCGGGCGCTCGCCGCCTACCCCGTGGCGCTGCGCGCCGAGCTCGGCGGCTACTTCGCGCTGGGCCGGGTCTTCGCCCGGCTCATCGAGCACCCCGTGGTCATGGCCTCCGCCGTGCGCCTCGGCCTGCCGCGCCCCTTTGTGATGCGCCTCGTGGTCAAGCTGCTCGCCAACCTCGCCGAGCCGCGCGGCGGTGACGCGGCCGACCGAGTGGTGACCATGCTGTCCACCCTGGCGCCGTCGCGATGACCACCTCGGCCGTGCGCGGCGCCACCGGCCCCTATCCTGACGCCGTGGCGGGCAGCGGGCAGGGCGGTCCGCCGACCCCGGAGCAGGGCCAGCGATCCCTCACCGACAGCCTCGCCGACGGGCTCGAGGTCGTCGAGGACCGCTTGCTGGACGCCGTGGGCCACGTCGACGACCTCGTCGACGCCGTCGCCCGGCACCTCGTCCTCGCGGGCGGCAAGCGCGTGCGCCCCGCCCTGACGCTGCTGGCCTCGCACCTCGGCGACCCCACCCGGCCCGAGGTGGTCACCGCCGCCGTCGCCGTCGAGCTGACCCACCTCGCGAGCCTCTACCACGACGACGTCATGGACTCCGCACCCCTGCGCCGCGGAGCCGCGGCCGCCCACGAGGTGTGGGGCAACGAGGTCGCCATCCTCACCGGGGACCTGCTCTTCGCCCGCGCCTCCCGCCTCGTGGCCGATCTCGGGCCGGACGCGGTGCGCCTCCAGGCGGAGACCTTCGAGCGCCTGTGCCTCGGCCAGCTCCACGAGACGATGGGCCCACGCCCCGACGAGGACCCGCTCGAGCACCACCTGCAGGTCCTGCGGGACAAGACCGGGTCCCTCATCGCCACCGCCGCCCGCTACGGCGCCCAGCTCTCCGGGGCCGACGCCCAGGTGGTCGACGTGGTGGTCGCCTACGGCGAGGCCGTGGGAGTGGCCTTCCAGGTCGCCGACGACGTGCTCGACCTCTCCGACCCCACCTCGCGGGCCGAGCGCACCGGCAAGGTGCCCGGCACCGACCTGCGCGAGGGCGTCGAGACGCTGCCCACGCTGCTCGCCCGCGCCGACGCGGCGGACGGCGACGCGGACGCGATGGCGCTCGTGGAGGCCCTCGACGGCGACCTCTCCAGCGACACCGCGCTCGAAGGCGTGCTGCTCGCCCTCGCCGACGCCCCGCAGACCCGGGCTGCCCGCGCCGAGGCGGAGCGGTGGTCCCAGCGGGCGGTCGACGCGCTGGAGCCCCTGCCGGACGGCGAGGTCAAGGACGCCCTCGTGGACTTCGCCCGCGAGGTCGTGCGCCGCGACCGGTGAGCACGACGGCCCGACCCGTCGGGGCGGCCGCTCGCGCTGGGGCACCGTCGGGGTGCGAGGCTTCGGCCCGTGACCGATCAACCGTGGTTCGCCGATCTCGTCGTCTACCAGGTGTGGCCCCGCAGCTTCGCCGACGGGGACGGTGACGGTGTCGGGGACCTGCGCGGCGTCATCGACCACGTCGACCACCTCGCCTGGCTCGGCGTCGACGTCCTGTGGCTCTCGCCGGTGTACGTCTCGCCCATGGTCGACAACGGCTACGACATCGCCGACTACTTCGCGATCGACCCCGTCTTCGGCACCCTCGACGACCTCGACGAGC